>JASJEC010000017.1 GCA_030064845.1 Kiloniellales bacterium | reverse complement strand
TAGTCCAGCCGAGGGCCTTTGACCACCCGGCAGGCCGGGAGGCTTGACCCGCGTCGGGCGCCTGCGTCTGATGGGGGGTGAGCGAGGAAAGATGAGCGAGCAGCAGAACGAAGGCTTCTTCGAACGGGCCCTGAACAATCTCTCGACTGCGTGGCGCGAGGTCGCGGCCGGCGCGGCCCGCAGCGTGGGCCTCAGCCTGGCAGCCGACCCGGCGCGCGACGCGCGGTCGTTCCGGCGCCTGATGAGCGAATGCCTCGAGGCCCGCGGCGGCGAGGTTTCGGCGCGTCTGCGCGCAGCCGAGCTCGGCCGCACCTATCTCGATCTCGACGTCGCCGGCAAACGGACTTTCCTGGAGGTCCTGGCGCGGGATTTCGATATCGATCATGGGGCGGTATCGACCGCGATTGACGCCTATGGCCGGGCCGACGCCGAACCGGGCCGGTTGAAGGCGGCCGAGATTCTCCGGGAAGCCTTGGCGCCGCCCCGCGTGCGTCTCTTGACGCAGTTCAACGTGCTGCCCGAAGGGGTCAAGTTTCTGGCCGACCTGCGCCACGACCTGCTCTCCCTGGATGACCGAGATGCGCAGCTGCGCGGCCTCGAGCGGGACCTCCGCGCGCTGCTCGAGTCCTGGTTCGACGTCGGCTTTCTGGACTTGCGGAGGATCACTTGGGATTCGCCGGCCTCGCTGCTGGAGAAGCTCATCGCCTACGAGGCCGTGCACGAGATCCGTTCCTGGGACGACCTGCGCAACCGGCTCGACTCGGATCGACGGCTTTACGCGCTGTTCCATCCGCGCATGGCCGATGAACCCCTGGCCTTCATCGAGGTCGCGCTCGGCCGGGGAATTGCGGGCAACGTCCAGTCGCTGCTCGACGAGGCGGCGCCTCAGAGCGACCCGGGGCAGGCGGACACCGCCGTCTTCTACTCCATTTCGAACACCCAGCCCGGCCTGAGCGGAATTGCCTTCGGCGATTACCTGATCAAGCGCGTGGTCGAGCGCATCAGTGGCGAGTTTCCGCAACTGAAGACCTTCGTGACCCTGTCGCCGGTGCCCGGCTTTCGCGCTTGGTTGCGCAAGGCCGAACCGGAGGTCATCGCCACCTGCCTCGACCTCGACATCCTGCGCCAGCTGCCCGGCGGTTCCGAGGCGGCCGACGCCCAGGCCCTGTTGGAGGGGATCCTCGAGCGTCTGGACTGGCACCGCGACCCGAAGCTCGCCTCCCTGCTGGCCGATCCATTGCTCTGCCTGGCGGCGCGCTATCTCGTGTCGCGGCGCGGGGACGGCCGGCCGCAGGATCCTGTCGCGCGGTTCCATCTGCGCAACGGCGCCCGCCTCGAGCGGATCAACTGGCTGGCCGACACTTCGCCGCGGGGCTTGAAGCAATCGGCCGGCATCATGGTGAACTACCGCTACCTGCTGGGCGATATAGAGAAGAACCACGAGAGCTACCTGCGCGATAAAGAGGTCATCATGAGCACGGAAGTGCGCGCCTTGGTGCGGCAGAGCGGATATCGCCCGGCTCGGGGCCGCCGAGACGCGGCCGAGTGAGGCGCCAAGCGGTCTGCCGTCACTCGATTTTCCGTGAGACCCCTTCCAATCCTGCCCCCGCTGCCCATGTAAGCGGGTCGAGCCGAGCGGACCGCCGCCCCGGGCCCGTTGCAGGCGCGCGAGAGCGAACCAAAGGGCGATGGTGCACTAATTCACTGTCTGCTCATTGAACCTCTGGCAAACTGGCGTTTATTCAATCGCATTGACCAGAGGGGGCCGAAGCGCCGCACGCCGGGAGGCCCCGCTCCGAGACTTGAAGAGATTGCGAAGGATCAGATGAGAGGGACCATAAACCTCGCGGCCGCCGAGAAAGACCGCGGTTTCCCGGATGTAGAAACCGTGGCCATGTCGCTCGAGCCGAGCTATCCGGTCTATTGCGTTCGACCGAAGATCCTGGAGGCCATCACCAGGCAGTTCATCAGCCTGTTTCCCGGCACCGTGCTCTATGCGGTCAAATGCAATCCCCATCCCATGGTGCTGAAAGCGCTGCACAGGGCCGGCATCCGCCATTTCGACACGGCGTCGCTGCCGGAGATCGCCCAGATTTGCGAAGGTTTTCCCGATGCCACGCCCTATTTCATGCACCCGGTCAAGGGTCGGGCGGTAATCAAGAACGCCTATTCGGTCTACGGCGTCCGCCATTTCGTCGTCGACCACATGGGTGAGCTCGAAAAGATCGAGCAGGAAATCGACGGCAAAGACCTCGTCATCGTCGTGCGCGTCGCAACGCCCCCGGCGGAAGGCACCCTGGTTCACTTGGCCGACAAGTTCGGCGCGCCGCCCGACGAGGCCGTCGAGCTCATGCGCGCGTCGGCCCACAAGGGCTACCGCACCGGGGCTGCGTTCCACGTCGGCTCGCAGTGCGGCGATCCCGCGGCCTATCGCTCCGCGATCGTTCTGCTCGGCGAGACCATCGAGGCCGCCGGCGTCGACCCGGCCTGTCTCGACGTCGGTGGTGGGTTCCCTGCCAACTACGCGAACATCGAGGTGCCGCCGCTGGAGGACTACATGGAGCAGATCCGGCAGGGCCTGAAGGAGATTGCCCTCAAGCCGACGGTCGATGTCTTCGCCGAGCCGGGCCGGGCGCTCACCGCGGCGGGTTGCTCCCTGCTGGCGCAGATCCAGCTGCGCAAGGACAACAAGCTCTATCTCAATGACGGGATCTACGGCAGCCTATCGGAGATCAACCAGGTGGGGGTCGAATTGCCCTGCCGTCTGATCCGGGTCGGCGGCGCGGTCAGCACGAACTTCGAGGAGTTCTCGATCAACGGGCCGACCTGCGACTCCCTCGATGTCATGCCGTCGCCCTTCCGTCTGCCCGACGATGCCGACGAAGGCGACTGGATCGAGATCGATTGTCTCGGGGCCTACTCCAACGCTCTGGCCACGCGCTTCAACGGTTTCCATTCCGAGACCTTCGTCGAGGTCTACGACGACCCGCCGGCCGCCCGCGCATGACCGCCGAGCCGCCCGGAATCAACGCGGAACTTCTCGATCCGCGGCTGCGCCGGATCGTCGCCACCGGCGCGGCGGCGTTCAGGAGCTACGATCGTTACGGGCAGGCGATCCCGGGATTGACCTGGCTGCCGCTCAGCCCGGACAGCGACGCTGATGGCGGCGGCTGCTTTCTGCTGCGCTTTGCGCCGGGCGCGCGCTCACAACCGCACGAGCACAGTGCGATCGAAGAATTCATGGTGCTCGAAGGGGAACTGGAGGACTGCGACGGCCACGTGCTGAAGGCGGGTGACTTCGTAAGCTACGCTGCAGGCTCGCGCCACGCCTCGGTATCGCCGAACGGCTGCCTCATCCTGGTCTTCCTGCGCCGGGGCAACCGGCTCCTGCCGGGGGCCGATGGCTGACGCGGAGACGCGCCTTTCGGCGCTCGACGGCGGACCCGAGCGGGAAAAGCCGGCGCCGGCGTCCCTCACGCCCGATGCCTTTCCCGTATTCAGGCCGCGGTTCCCGTGGCTTACCGGCGATCTCCAGACGGTCCGGAATATGCTGGTCGCGCGGCCGGCGGACCTCTCCGCGTGGCCGGGTCAGCGCCTGATCCTCGATCTCCGCGACGGCACCGGCGACCGCCTGGCCGCCATGATCAACCGGCCGCCCGAGGCCGGCAGCCGGCCCCTGGTCGTGCTCGTTCACGGGCTGACCGGCTGCGAGGATTCGCTGCACATCCGCAGCGCCGCGGCCAAGCTCCTGCGTCACGGCTTTCCGGTCCTGCGTCTCAATCTGCGCGGCGCCGGGCCTTCCGGGCCGCTCTGCCGCGAGCGCTACCACGCCGGGCGGAGCGAGGACCTGCGCGACGCCCTGCGCGCGCTTAACAGCGAGTCGCTGTCGCTGCTGGACCGAGGCCTGGTGCTCATGGGCTCGTCGCTCGGCGCCAACATGATGATCAAGTTCCTTGCCGAGCACGGTGCCGAGTTTCCTTTGCACGGCGCGGTCTCGCTCTCGGCGCCGATCGAGCTCAAGGCGGCGCAGCGCCGCATCATGGAGCCGCGGAACAGGATCTATCACCGGTATCTCCTGCGCCGCATGAAGCAGGAGTGCCTGACTGAAGGCACGGCGCTCAGCGCGCAGGAACGCGAGGCGCTGCTCGGGGCCCGCCACGTCTACGACTTCGACAACGCCTTCGTGGCGCCGCGCGGCGGTTTCGACGGCGCTGACGACTACTACGCCCGCTGCAGCGCCAGCCGTTTCCTGCCTGGCGTGAGCGTGCCGCTTCTGGCGATCGCCGCGCGCAACGATCCCTGGATTCCCTTCTCGAGCTACGAGGCCTTCGATTGGTCGCAGAGCCCGAGCGTGGTCACGCTGTTTCCGGACTCGGGCGGGCATGTCGGGTTCCACGGCCGCGACGACGAGACGGCGTGGCACGAGACCTGCGCGCTGCGCTTCATCGAGGCCGTGCTCGCCTAACCAAGTTCGTCCGTCACGCGCCGGCGAGGGCGGCTTCCAGCCGCCCCAGGGCTTCGGGCAGGTTCCTTCGGCCGAAGCCGATGCGGAAATGCGGCGCATCGGTGTGATAGACCGTGCCGGGCATCAAGAGCACCTCGGCCTGTTCCACGATCCTGGCGCAGAACTCCTCGACCGCGCCGTCGCGCAGGGCAGGGAAGGCGATCGGCCCGGCGCGCGGCCGGCGCCAGTCGAAGCGGCCCGCCTGCCTGGCGAAGAAGGCGTCCAGGTGATCCAGGTTCGCCGAAATGATGGCGAGATTGCGCGCCGCGATCGCGGGCGCGTTCCTGAGCGCGATCCGTGCCAGGTACTCGCTCGGGGCCGCGTTGCAGATTGACAGGTAGTCCTTGAAGGCCGCCGTGGCCTCCAGCGCCGCCCGGTCGCGCGTCGCGATCCAGCCGATCCTGAGGCCGGCCAGACCGTAGGTCTTGGAGAGGACTCCCAGGGAGACGCCCTTCTCGTAGGCGTCGCAGGCCGCCGGCAGGCGGTCGGCCGCGTCGTACTCGAGGCCGCGATAGACCTCGTCGGAGAAGAGCCAGAGGCCGTGACGGCGCGCGGTCTCGACCACGGCCTCCAGCCGGTCCCGCGGCATCAGATAGCCCGTCGGGTTGTGCGGGCAGTTGAGGACGACGGCCTTGGTGTCGGGGCGGAGCGCGCGCTTCAGGTCGTCCGGGTCGAGCGCCCAGCCCTCGGCAGGGTCGCCGGCCCACTGGGTCACCGCGACCCCGCGTGTCTCTGCGACGGCTTTCAGGGACTGATAGCAGGGGGTTTGGACGACGATGTGATCGCTTGGCTCCAACACCGCGCTCATGAAGGCGAAGATGGCTTCCTCCGCTCCGGTGTGGACCAAGACCTGGTCGGCCGAGACCGATTCGTAGAGCCCGGTGATCTCGCCGCGCAGCGCCGGATCGCCCTGGCTCTCGGTGTAGCCGAGCCAGAGATCCTGGAGACCTTCCGCCGCGCCGGTCTCGAAGGCCAGCAACTCGCTGAGGGTCATGGACTCGCAGTCGCTGGAACAGAGCAGGTAGCGGGTGGTGAACTCGTAGCGCGCGAAGTAGCGCTCGAGCTCGAAAGGCGGCAGGTTCATCGGCCGGATCCGGTCAGCCGGCCTTGAGCCGCTCCGCCGCCTCGAGGGCCGCGTAGGTCAGAATCCCGTCGGCGCCGGCCCGTTTGAAGGCCACCAGGGACTCCAGCATGACCTTGTCGTAGTCGAGCCAGCCCTGGGCCGCCGCCGCTTTCAGCATGGCGTATTCGCCACTCACGTTGTAGGCGAAGGTCGGCACCTGGAACGTCTCCTTCACCCGGCGCACGACGTCGAGATAGGGCAGGCCGGGCTTGACCATGACCATGTCGGCGCCCTCCTGTAGGTCGAGCGCCACTTCGCGCAGCGCCTCGTCGGAGTTCGCCGGGTCCATCTGGTAGGTCTTCTTGTCGCCGACCAGCGCGCCACCAGAGCCGACCGCCTCGCGGAACGGCCCGTAGAAGCCCGAGGCGTACTTGGCCGAGTAGGCGCAGATTTTGACGTCCTGGAAGCCGGCCTGGTCGAGCGCCTCGCGGATCGCGCCGATCCGCCCGTCCATCATGTCAGAGGGCGCGATCACGTCGCAGCCGGCTTCGGCCTGGACCAGGGCCTGCTTGACCAGGATCTCGACCGACTCGTCGTTCAGGATCCTGCCGTCCTCGACCAGGCCGTCGTGTCCGAGGCTGTTGAAGGGGTCGAGCGCCACGTCGCAGAAGATGCCGACCTCGGGCAGCGCGTCCTTGAGCAGGCGCACCGCCCGGCAGACCAGGTTGTCCGGATTGGTGGCCTCGGCGCAGTCCGGGGTCTTCTCCGAGTCCGTCATGTGGGGAAAGACCGCGACGGCTGGAATGCCCAGATCCGACGCCGGCCCGACCGCGTCGAGCAGCCGGTCCAGGCCGTAGCGGCGCACCCCGGGCATGGCCTCGACCTCGCTTTCGCCGCCCGCGCCCTGGACGAAGACCGGCCAGATGAAGTCGTCGGCCGCGAGACGCGATTCCGCGACCAGGCGACGGCTCCAGGCGTCGGTCCTGTTGCGCCGCATGCGGACCTGAGGATAGGCGCCCAGGGTCTCGGGCCGCCGGGCCTCGGGCCGGGCCGGTACCTGCTTCAGGAAGGGGTGCTCCTTGGGCCGCGCCATGGTGTCCTCAAAGTCTCCAACGGATCAGAGGGGGAGATTAGCCGCCCCCCGTGGCGCGTGGCAACCAGCCTGGCGAACGGCCGGAAGGGCGCATTCCGCCGATGGCTCCGCCGCGATAGCGCTCGGGCATGAAAACTATCGATACGCGGCATTTTAAACCAGGGCCGCCCCTCCGCACGTAAATGGGCGACCCAAGCAAGGAGGCATTTGCCGTGAACGTCCTGACTCTGCGCCAGACTCTGCTGTTCAAGCTGCTGCTGCTCGCCGGTCTCTTGACCATCGCCGCCGTCTCGGTCTCATCGACCGCCCTGGCCGGCGAATGCCCGGCGGACAAGCGGGGCGAGAACCCGCTGGAGAACGCCGCGACGAAGTACGTCGGGGTGGTCGTCGAGGAGCTCTCGTCGATCTACCTCGGGCGCGAGGCGGTCAAGCTGGATAACCATTCCTTCCGCCTGCGCCGCTTCACGATCCAGCCGGGCGGCACGGTGCCGTTCCACGACCACAGCAAGCGGCCCTCGATCGTCTACATCCTCCAGGGCACGGTGCTCGAGCATAACAGCAAATGCATCATCCCCATCGCCCACAAGACCGGCGATTCGGTCATGGAGTCGGTCGGCGTCGCCCACTGGTGGCAGAACATCGGCGACGAGGAGGCGATCTTGCTGTCGGCCGACATCATCGCTCAGAAGATTGACCCCAACATGTGACCGCAGTCTCGTCGCAAAGATCGAGAGCCGACCGCCGAGACTGCCGCATCCGGTCTGCCTAAGCGGCGATCATGTAGAACTTGCGCAGCGTCTCGGTGATGTGCCAGGTGCACTTGGTGCCCTTGGGCACGAAGAAGACATCGCCTGCCGTAAAGGTCTCGGACTTGCCCTCGGCGTCGGTCAGGGTGACCGAGCCGGAGATCACGCTCATCATCTCGTGCACCGGGTAGCTCTCGATCTCCTCCAGGCAGGGGGCGCACTCCCAGACTCCCGACAGGATCGACTCGTCCTGGGTCGCGAAGAAAGCGTGGTTCACTTCCGTCTTGTCGTCGCCGGTGAAGGCTTCCGGCGCGACCATGTCCGAGGGCTGCAAACCGGTCGCCGGGTCGCCGCCGGGAAGCAATCTCACGAAGCCGCTGGCCATTGTAATTTCCCCTTCCTGTGTTCAGTGCCTGCTCATTGCGGAGGATGACATTTTCGCCCAGGCCGGGCTGCGCTGCTAGTGCGGGCGATGACGGCTTGCCGATTGCATCGCTTCGCCGGCCGTTGCATGGTCGGCGGCAAGGCGTTTCGATGACAGCGGACGGGGGAGAGTGAAAGGTGGATGTGAAGGGCAAGAAGGCCATCGTCTTCGGCGGTACCTCGGGCATTGGGCTGGCGACGGCGCGGCGACTGGCCGACGCGGGGGCGAGCGTGGTCGCGATCAGCCGCGATCCCTCGAAGGCGGGAGACCCCGGTCCGGGAATCACGTTGGAGAAGTGCGATGTTCGCGACCGCGGCGCCGTGCAGGCGCTGTTCGAGAAGCTGGCGCCCTTCGATATCCTCATCAGTGCGGCGACGGGCGGCGCGCGCGCGGTCGGCCCCTTTCTGGAAATGGACATGGACGGTTACCAGCGCTCGTTCGACAAGCTCTGGGGCTATGCCAACGTCGTGCGCTTCGGCGCCGGCCATCTGCCGGATGACGGCTGCATCGTGCTGGTCTCCGGAACGCCGGCGCGCAAGATCAGGCCCGGCCAGATCGCCATCGGCTCGGTCGGCGGTGCCGTCGAGGCCTTCGTGCGCGGCGTCACGCCCGAGCTTGCGCCACGTCGGATCAACGTGGTCGCGCCCGGCCTGATCGACACGCCCATGGTGTCGCTCGAAGGCGCCGAGCGCGAGGCCCACTACAAGAAGGCGACCGCCGACATCCTGATCCCCCGTGCCGGCACCGCCGACGAGATCGCCCAGGCGATCATGCTGGTGGTCACCAACGATTTCATGACCGGCAGTACCATTGATGTCGACGGCGGCTTGCTGCTGTCCTGAACGGAGCAAAACCGGGACACGATGATTTCGCCGCGGTCCGGTCTATGATAGGCGGAAAGTACAACCTCGCTAGGGAAACAGGGACGATGTTCCAGAACATCCTCGTCGGTGTGGACGGGTCCGAATCGGCGATCAAGGCGGTCACCGTCGCCGCCACCTTGAGCAAGTCCTTCGGTGCCCAACTCATACTCACCCACGTCGTCCAGGTCTCGGCGATCGCCGAGCAGGCGATCAACATGAGCGCGACCGAGCACCTCAAGGAAAACCCCAAGACCATCATGGAGAAGCTGAGCCAGGAGGTACTCGGCAAGGCGCGGGAACACGCGCTCCAGGCCGGGGTCGCGGACGGCAAGATCACGACGGTCACGAAGGACGGCAATCAGACCCGGGAGCTGATAAAGGCGGCCGAGGACTGCAAGGCGGACCTGATCGTCGTGGGCAGCAAAGGCCGCGGCCGCCTGGAGGGCCTTCTGCTCGGGAGCGTCTCCCAGAAAGTGGCCGCCCTCGCGCCCTGTCCCTGTCTTGTCGTGTAGCGTTACCGGTCGGCGGCTACCGCCGGCCTGCCGCGTAGCGGCGCACCGCTTCGACGAAACCTTCGAAGAGGCGCCGCTGGGTGCCGTGGTGGATCATGAACTCGGGATGCCACTGAACGCCGACGCGAAACTCGGCCGTGGGGTCCTCGACGGCCTGGACCGTCCCATACTCGTCCCGGGCCGTCACGCGCAGGCCCTGCCCGACCACGTCGATCGCCTGACGGTGCAGGCTGTTGACCGTGACGTCCTCGTCGCGCATCAGTCCGGCGAGCTTGCTGTCATCGACCAAGTGGAGCCTCTTGCGGGGCAGGGGGGTCCAGAGCTTCGGATGGTCCGTGTAGACCGCGAGCATGTCCTGATGCAGCGAGCCGCCGTGGTAGACGTTGAGCATCTGTGCGCCGCGGCAGACCCCGAGGACGGGCATACCCTCGTCCGTCCCGTGGCGTAGAAGCGCTAGCTCCAGAGCGTCGCGTTCCGGATCGATCCGCACGTCGAGGGTCGGTTGGCCGTCGTAGATCTCGGCGCCGATATCGTCGCCGCCGCCGATGATCAGGCCGTCGAACTTGTGGGGATCGAGATTCCGCACCGGCGCGACGAGGCGAACCGGCTTGACGCCGAACAGCCGCATGGAGAGCCAGTAGAACCACCACATCACGTGGCTGCGGCGCGAGTTGGTCACGCCGACGACGGGGCGTTTGCGGCGGCGTCCGCTCATGCCGTCATCAGCCATTCACTCGCGCGGATCGCCCAGTTTTCCGGGATCAGACGCTCTCGGTTCGCGCGATAGGCCCTGCCCATGTCGTCGAGCAGCGTCCGCTGCTCGGCGAGGCGCTCGACCACGCACCAGCGGTTCCACTCCAGCAAGAGGCCCCAGCCCGGCTGGCCGAAGTTGGCGTCGGGCAGGCGATAGTGAAACGCCGGCCGATCCTTGATTCTCGGGTCGTCCGTGGCCCCGTCCACCTTCGGTCTGTCGAACCATGAGAAGAGCGGCAACATATCCAGCTCCCGATTGCGCGTCGGGTTGTAGAGCAGGTAGTCGTCGATCAGTCGGTCCCGGTCGGGCCAGTAGTCGGGATCGACCACGTGCCCCGTGTAGGCGACCGGAAAGGGGTTGGTAAAGGCGACAACGCGGCGCGTCAGGTCGATCTGCATGACCGCCCGGAGCCAGTCCGACATCAACAGGTAGGCTTTGAGCATGGCGACGATCCAGTCGACGCCGCCCTCGGCGATTTCGACGTTGAGCTGCGCCCCAAAGCCGTAGATCGGGTTGGCCCGTGTGTCGGCCGCGCCCGCTCGGCGGAGCGAGTCCGGCAGCGGCTCCAGCTTCGGCAGTTGCTCGAGCGGAATTGGCGGGCAGATGATCTCGCAGGGAATGATCAGTGAGCTGACATCCCCGAAGAAGGTCCGCAGCGGCTCCTGGAACTCGCGGAGCAGGAGGTCTAGGGGGTCCGTGCGGTCGGCCTCCCGGTCGTCGGGCCGGTGGGCGAGCTGCAGATCCAGTTCGCAGCTGAAGTCGCCGAGAGCAGTGTCGCGGATCAGAAAGCGGTGCGGATCCTTCTGCTCGAGCGTGCCGCCGAACAGCGCCTGCACCTCCCGCGCACCGGCCTCGGCCGAGAGGGAGGCGAACTCGAGCTCGACGCCGACCCGTCGCGGTGCGCCCGCGTGGCTGGTCAGGCGGGGCGGCATGAGTTGACTTCGGTTGTCCATCATCTCTCCTCGAACCTCCGGGTGTCGATCGGGCGATCTCAGCACCAGCTAACGGTGTCGCAGAGCCAGATGACCGCGGCGTAGCGCCCGGACTTCGCTACGGCCACGAGGGCGAGAAAAAGCCAGAACGGCGTCCTGAGCACGCCAGCGACCACGGTCAGCGGATCGGCGAAGGGTGCCCAGGACATGAGCAGGCTCCACACGCCCCAGCGGCCGTACCACTCCCGCGCCCGGGTCATCTGGTTGCGGTTCGCCGGGAACCACCAGCGGCCTTCGAAGCGGTCGATCGCCAGGCCGAGCCAGTAGTTCACCACCGAGCCCAGGGTATTGCCGATCGAGGCGACCACGAAAAGGCTCCAGACCGGCGCGGACCCGGCCGCCAACATCGCTCCCAAGGCCACTTCCGACTGGAACGGCAGCAGGGTGGCGGCGCCGAACGCCGCGGCGAACAGGCCGCCCAGCGCGGTCAGCTCGTTCATGATGCCGCACCCCCGTCGCACCCTTCGGAACTGACGGGGACCAGGCGATGGCCGAGGCCGGAGTTGAGCTTTCGTGGTTTCACGGTTCTCGGGCTGGAACGAGGCGTCCTGCTGCTATGCTCCCGGTCCGCGCCCGGGTCTCATCGTCGCGCCAGCCGGCAACGGCCGCCGCTCAGAGGACTTCGCCCTCGAAGGGGTGGCGGCCGTCGCGCTCCTCGATCTCGAGCACCCATAAGTCCGGGTCGCGCGCCACGGCACGATTGATGTAGGCGTCCGCCTCGGCTTCCTCAACCAGGGCGCCCTTCAGCGCGGGCAGCCACGCCAAACGGCCGTCCAGGTCCCGGATCTGGGTCAGCACGCGGCAGCCCTTCTCCAGCTGGTTGATCTTGAGCAGCAGGGTCCCGCCGGTGGCTTCGCCGCGGTGCGCTATCGTGGCCGGGATACCCTCGAGGTCGCAGCGGCGGATATGCGCCTTGATCCAGAGCTCGGCGGGCAGCCGCTCGTCGGTCATGGGGTCGGTTCTCGGCGCAAATCCGCGCTCAGCTCGCTTCCGCCAGGGTCTTGTCCTTCGCACGCCGGCGTCCGATGCGCTCGATGTCGAATGGCGTGCCCTGGTAGATCTCGTTGATCCAGTTCCAGAAGAGAAGGTGGGCGTAGGACCGCCACTGGTTCACCGGCTCCTTGGCCGGGTCGTCGTCGGGGTAGTAGTTGACCGGAACATGGATCGGCTCGCCGGCGGCGACATCGCGGTCGTACTCCGTCTTAAGCGTGTCCGCGTCGTATTCCAGGTGGTTGAACATATAGATCGCCTTGCGCGACAGGTCCTCCATCAGGCAGAGCCCCGACTCCTTGGACTCGGCCAGGACGTGAAGCCCCGGCTTCTCCGGGATGTCCTCGACCCGGGTCTCGGTGTGGCGCGAGACGGGGATCGAGAACTCGTCGTTGAAGCCGCGCAGCAGGTCGGAGTTCGGCCGGGTGATCCTGTGCCGGAACACGCCGAACATCTTGCGCTCGAGAAGGTGCTTGGGCACGCCGTGGAAGTGATGCAGCGCCGCCTGGGCGCCCCAGCAGATGTAGAAGCTGCGGAACACGTTCGCCTGGGACCACTCGATGATTCCGGCCAGTTCGTCCCAGTAGTCCACCTCCTCGAAGGGCATGGTCTCGACCGGCGCGCCGGTGACGATCAGCCCGTCGAACTTCTGGCCCTTGACCTCGTCCCAGGTGTGATAGAAGTCGATCAGGTGGCGTTCCGGGGTGTTCCGCGAGGTGTAGGATCCGGTCTTCAGCAAGGTCATCTCGACCTGCAGCGGGGTCGAGCCGGCGAGACGGGCGATCTGGGTCTCGGTCCGGATCTTGTTGGGCATGAGGTTCAAGAGCGCGATTTTGAGCGGCCGGATGTCCTGACGTATGGCGTCGGATTCGCGGATGATCTGTACGCCTTCCTGCTCGAGCACCTGGCGGGCCGGGAGGTCGTTATGGATCTTGATCGGCATCGGTTTTCGGCGTCCTCAAATGCGGGCCTCTGAACTGCGGCTTCCTGGAGGTCCCGCCCGGAGCGCACAGCCTAGCACGGCGCGCGCCCGGGGCGGAAATCACGGCCCTGACATATGGTGTCCCTCAGGCCGCCTTCGAGGCCCCCGCGATCCGGCCGAGAGCCTGTTCCAGGTCCGCCAGGATATCGTCGATATGCTCGATACCGACCGAGAGGCGGACGTAGCCTTCGGAAACGCCGCTGGCCAGCTGCTCCTCGGGCGAGAGCTGTGAGTGGGTCGTGGTCGCCGGGTGGATCGCCAGCGAACGGGCGTCGCCGATATTGGCGACGTGATAGAACAGCTCGAGGGCGTCGATGAAGCGGCGTCCGGCCTCCTTGCCGTCCTTCAGCTCGAAGCCGACGAGGCCGCCGTTCTGGCCGCCCAGATAGGCCTCGGCCCGCCGCTTCTGCTCGCCCTCGAAGAGGCTCGGATGGATCACCTTGGTGACCTCGGGCCGGTCCGCCAGGAACCGCGCCACGGTCTCGGCGTTGCGGCAGTGCTCGCGGATTCTGAGCGGCAGCGTCTCCAGGCCCTGGAGGAAGAGGAAGGCGTTGAAGGGGCTCATGGCGGCGCCCAGGTCGCGCTGCAGGGTCACCCTGGCCTTGATGATGTAGGCGATCGGGCCCAGCGGCTTGACCGCCTCGGTCCAGACCGCGCCGTGGTAGCTCGGGTCGGGCTGGTTGAGCATGGGAAAGCGCGCTGCGTTGGCCGCCCAGTCGAACGTGCCGCCGTCCACGATCAGGCCGCCGATCGAGGTGCCGTGGCCGCCGATGTACTTGGTCGTGGAGTAGACGACGATGTCGGCGCCGTGCGCCAGCGGCTTGCAGATGATCGGCGCCGCCGTGTTGTCGACGATCAGGGGAATGCCGAGATCCTTGCCGATGGCGGCGACCTCGGCGATCGGGAAGACTGTCAGCTTCGGGTTCGGCAGGGTCTCGGCGTAGAAGGCGCGGGTCTTCTCGTCGCTGGCGCGGCGGAAGCCCTCCGGGTCGGCCGGGTCGACGAAGCGGACCTCGATGCCCATGGTCTTGAAGGTGTTGGCGAAGAGGTTCCACGTACCGCCGTAGAGGTCGGTCGAGGAGACGATGTTGTCGCCCGCCTGGGCGATGTTCTGGATCGCGATCGCCGAGGCCGCCTGCCCGGAGGAAACCGCCAGCGCCGCAACACCGCCGTCGAGCGCGGCCACGCGCTGCTCCAGCACGTCGCAGGTCGGGTTCATGATCCGGCTGTAGATGTTGCCCAGCTCTTTGAGCGCGAAGAGGTTGGCTGCGTGCTCGGTATGGTCGAACTGGTAGGAGGTGGTCTGGTAGATCGGCACGGCGACCGCATTGGTGCGGTCGTCCTTGCGGTATCCGGCGTGAAGCACCAGGGTTTCCGGCTTCTGGCTCTGATCGGTCATCGGGGCTTCTCCTTCTTGGCCTCGGTCCACGGCGAATGGCGGTCTTCTCTGCGCGGTCACGGGCACAAAAAAACCGCCGCGGCTCTGCCGGGCGGTGCTCCCGCTCGCTTTAGCCGCATTTATTAAGCGCCCGCAAGCTAAGCTTCAAATCGGCGCGTAGGGATAGAAACACCGGCGGCGACCCTTTTGTCAAGTGGCGAGAATTCCAGAGTTTTCAGCCTGTTAACCCTGTCGGGGTTGTCATGAGATTTTTCTCCAAGGATTGCCTCATTTAGATCGTCTCATGGTCGAACCGCGGATGTGAAAGTCTCCGGCTGGAATGACGGAAGCCTCGGAAAGAGAGCTGATCGAGCGCGCGCAGGGCGGCGACCGGGCCGCCTTCGAGGCCCTGCTGCGCCGTCACTACGAGGCTATCTACCGCATGGCCTACAAGTGGTGCGGCAGCCGCGCGGACGCCCAGGACATCGCTCAGTCCGTCTGCGTGAAGCTGGCGCGCAGCCTCGGGTCTTACCAGTTCCGCTCCGGCTTTCTTACCTGGCTCTATCCCTTGGTGATCAATACTGCCAAGGACTGGGCCCGGTCGCGGGCCCGCCACGCCGGCGACGGACTGGATCCGGACCGGGGCGACGCGGCCCTCAATCAGGCGCCGGCCGCCGAGGACACGGTCTTCGCAAACCAGGTGCTGGCCCGGATCCGCGCCCTGCCCGAGAAGGAGAGGGAAGCGATCTTTCTGGTGTTCAGCGAGGGCCTCAGCCATCGCGAGGCGGCCGAGGCCATGGACTGCCGCGAGAGCACGGTCTCCTGGTACATCCACGAGGCGCGCAAGAAGCTGAGGCCGCTGCGCGATAGGGAAGCCCGCCATGGATGAACGGCAACTGAGAGAGATCCTCGAGGCCGAGGCGGTGCCGCCGCCCGAGGAGAACGCGCGCAAGGAGGCGATCAACCTGGCCCTGGCCGCTTTCGATCAGGCCCAAGCCGGGGAAAAGCAGAAATCACATTCTCGCCACAAAGGATTCGGCTGGCTCGGACGTCTTACCGGTCGCAACAGAACGCGATCGAAAGGACGACCTATGACGAGGACCTTTGCCTATGGCGGCACGGCCATGGCCTTGCTGTTGATGCTGGCCGCCGGCCTTTTCACCATGTCGATCTGGCCGCTGCACCAGCAGCGCATGATCGATACGCCCCAGCCCGGCCGCGTGGCCGGAGAGCGCGAGCGCGGTGCCGCGCTCGCCGACCGGCGCACGGACCAGTCGGCCGCCACCCCGGTGCCCGCCCCCGCCAAGTCCAAGGAAGACTTTCGGCCGGCTGAACCGTCAGCCCCGATGGTGACCGCCCTGGAAGAGAGCCGGTCACAGCGCGCCGAACGCAGTCTGCAGTCCATGGCGCCGGCCGCTCCGGCCGGGCAGGCGAGCCTCGACGAGGCCGCGCCGCCGCACTACCGCGACGTCGGCCGGGACCAGTTTCAGGCGATCGCGCAGAACCCGGTCAAGCGGGTGGTCGAGGACCCGGTCTCGACCTTCTCGATCGACGTCGACACGGCCTCCTACGCCTTCGTCCGCCGCCAGCTCAACAGCGGCGTGCTGCCGCAGAAGGCGGCGGTCCGGGTGGAGGAGCTGATCAACTACTTCGACTACGCCTATCCCCTGCCGGAGAGCCGGGAGAAGCCCTTCGCCGCCAGCGTCACGGTGACGCCCAGCCCCTGGAAGGCGGGCAACAAGCTTATCCACATCGGCATCAAGGGCTACGACCTGGAGCCGGCGGAGAAGCCGCGCAGCAACCTGGTCTTCCTGCTCGACGTCTCGGGCTCGATGAACGCGCCGGACAAGCTGCCGCTGCTGGTCAACTCCTTCAAGCTGTTGCTCGACACCCTCGGTCCCGAGGACAGCGTCGCCATCGTGGTCTACGCCGGCGCCGCCGGCACGGTCCTGGAGCCGACCAAGGCGGCCAAGAAGGGCAAGATCCTGGCCGCCCTCGATCAGCTCAGGGCCGGCGGCTCGACCGCCGGGGCCGAAGGCATCCGCCAGGCCTACGCCCTTGCCGAAGCCAATCTGGATCCCGAGGCGGTCAACCGGGTGATCCTGGCGACCGACGGCGACTTCAACGTCGGCATCACCGACCGCGAAGAGCTCAAGAGCTTCATCGAGCGCAAGCGGGCCAGCGGCATCTTCCTTTCCGTGCTCGGCTTCGGCCAGGGCAACCTGAACGACCACCTGATGCAGACCCTGGCGCAGAATGGCAACGGCGTGGCGGCCTACATCGATACCCTGAACGAGGCCCGTAAGGTGCTGGTCGAGGAGGCGACTTCGACGCTCTTCCCGATCGCCAAGGACGTCAAGATCCAGGTCGAGTTCAACCCGGACACGGTCTCGGAGTATCGTCTGATCGGCTACGAGACCCGGGCGCTCGAGCGCGAGGACTTCGCCAACGACAAGGTCGACGCCGGCGACATCGGCGCCGGCCACACGGTGACCGCGATCTACGAGATCACGCCAAAGGGCAGCGGCAACGAATTGATCGGGCCGAGCCGCTATGCGAGCGGCGGCGCCGAGAGCGAGACGGACTTCGGCAACGAGTACGCCTTCCTCAAGATCCGCTACAAGCTGCCGCAACAGGATCGCTCGACCCTGATCACCGCGCCGATCACCCTGGACCAGGAAGCGGCCCTCGACGCTGGTGAGGCAAGGTCCCGCGAGGCCCGCTTCGCGACCGCGGTGGCCGCCTTCGGCCAGCTGCTCAAGGGCGGCAAGTACACCGGGGCCTACGGCTACGACGAGGTGATCGATCTGGCCCAGGGCGCCAAGGGCGCGGACCCCTTCGGCTACCGCGCCGAGTTCATCAACCTGGTGCGCCTGGCGAAGAGCGCCGCGGCTTTGCCGAACCAGTAGCTCTAACGCGAAGCAGGGGTGCGGCGGCCTTCGGGCTGCCCCATTCCTTTTCCACGGCGGCGGGATCGAGCTGTTTCCAATGAAGCTGATGCGCTTGAGCCCTGAAATTGGACTGTGTATCGTTGCTGCAATCTGGAGTTGGGCCAAACGCGATCATTCTCATAATGATTGACGAGGTGGACATGTCGTTTCAACCCCGGTGCATAAAATGCGGTCAATCCGACGGCAGAGTGAACGTCCGAAGAGCACTGCCTTGTGGCCATTTCTTCCACAGCGCTTGTATTGGAGAAGTCCTGATGGGGGAGAACTGGCGGTGCACGGAAGTGGGTGACAACGGCCAGGCGTGCCAAGAAATCAGCAATGCTGACGCACTGCTCATGAGCCAGGGTGGCGCTCAATGGCCTGAATACGGATCGCTGCGCCCAACGACGCAATAGCGCGTGGCGGCTCTGCGCCCACGCTTCGATTTCAGCGGCATGATCTGATGTATGACTAACCCGTAGCATTCGTTCGCGGAGGAACGGGGAGCTTTTCCCGAGGCGGCGCGGTCCTGCGCGGCCCAGGAGCCGGAGGTCGATCGCCTCGCGTCTCTGATCTAGTAGCAGCGACGGAGGGTTCCGGTCTGGATCCGGCCGTCCGGCAGGCGTCGCCAGACTTCTTCCTCCTCGCAGGTCACCGGACGCCGGGTGACCGGCGCTGGATCGTGGCGATGGGGCCGTGAGAGCAAGGTGCCGAGCACCAGGGCGCCGCCGACGATGCCGGCGCCAATCAGCAAGCCGGCGGCGTGACCGTGACCATGGTGATGGCCGTGGTGCCGGTGGCCGTGATGATGGCCGCCGTGGTGGCGGCCGCCAGCAAGCGCGACGCTGGGCGCCAGCAGCGCGGCGCTCAGGAGGCTCGCAAGCAGGATCTTCTTCATAGAGCCAGCTCCCCTGGGTCGGGCGGGTGTTGCGGTCTCGAGGACCGCTCGCCTCCCTACCTGATACGTCCCGGGCCTCTTCTTCCTCCCCAACGCCGGGGCGGCGGCCTGGTCAATCCGTCGGTCCGATCAGGCGAGCGCGCGAAAGAGAAAGGAGCCGCCCCAGAGGATCAGCAGGCCGCCGGTCGCGAAGCTCAGTCTCGGTCCGAGCGGCAGGAGCTTTTCGAGGAGCACGATGAGGGCGAGACCCACGATCCAATAGAGGTTCATGATTCCGCCGAAGAACAGGATCGCCATCAGCCCCCAGCAGCAGCCGAGGCAGTAGGCCCCGTGGTGAAGGCCCATCTTGAGCGCGCCGCCGGCGCCGGCGCGCCAGTGCCGCGACAGGAAAGCGATCGGGCCGCGGCAGTGCCGCAGGCAGGCCTGCTTGATCGGCGTGAGCTGGTAGACGCCGGCGAAGACGAGGATAAGCCCGGCGAAAAGCGTGCTCGTGCTGTTCATCATCATGGGCGACAAAACCCCAGCCGCCTCGAAGGACCACTGCAGCGTGGCGGCGAGGGCGCTGAAGAGGCCCCAGGCGAGGAGATAGCCGAGCGTAAAGGCGGCGGTCGGCCATGGCCCGCCAGCGGCGCCCGTCCGCGCCTTGGCCCGGCGGTCGACCACCGCGTGCAATAGGATCATCGGCGCGGCGCTCGGCAGCATCATGGCGATCATCATGACCCACCACATGAAGAACATCAGCGCGGCGTAACCAGCGTTCCAGTCGACCGGAGTCGCCATGGCGCTCATCGCGCCGCCCATGCCTTCCATGGCCTGGGGAGCATTACCGAGGGCCATGTCGAGGGACGACATCCCGAGGGCTGACATGCCCATGCCGGCGCCGGCCAGGATATAGACCCAGCTCAGGCAGAGGACGAGAGCGAGCGCGGCGACGACGACCGCGCGGTCGTGCTTGAGCACGCCCTCGAGCGGGTTCGCTTGATTCATGACCTGCCCTTGGGGCTGGGGTCCCCGCTCAGTGGAGCGGGAAGCGCTCCCGCGTTTCCCGCAGGTCGTACTTCAGGCCGGTCGGCCCCCACGCGACGTAGGCCATCGAGCTGTGGCTCTGGCTGAGGTCAAACTTCAGCTCGCCCACGCTCTTGGCGAAGCCCGCCGCGCCTTCGGCTTCGTGGAACACCCAGCCGTCGGGCAGGACGGTCAGGATCCGGTGCTCCTTGTCGGTGACCGGGTTGCGGATCGGCTCGCTGCGCGTGCGCAGCAGCTCGGGCACCTGGATACTCGCGGTACGCTTGGCGACGTCGATGTCGAAGTCGATCTCTGTGAAGATCGGATCGTGATGATGCTCGACGATCACGCTGAAGATCTGGAACATCGTGCCGACCGGCTGATCCTCGCCGGTCAGGATGTAGAAGATCGCGTCTGTCTGCTGCTCGCTCAGCGTGCTCTCCAGGATCGGCTGCATGTGCCCGCCGCCGTGATGGATCGCGCGCGGGAAGAAGAAGGTCGCGACGACCTTCATGCCGTCCAGCTTCACCTGGTCGCAGTGACCCTTGTCGACAATGAAGCCGACCGCTCCCGTACAGTGTCCCTGGGTCGGCGGCGACATGGATTCGCAGGGGCACCCGAGGTCGCAGCTGCAGTATTCGACGTAACGTCCTTCGATGGACCAATCTCGACTGGCCATGTCTGATCCCCCTTATCGCTTTGAAACGAGAAACGACGCCACACAGGTGGCAAAGAATGAAAAAACTTAATCGTTAACCATACAGCCTGACGGGTTTCAGGGCTAGGGAGCCAGGATTGCAATTTAAAACCTCCGTACTATCGCCTAAACGGCCCCTCAGGGGGCTCTAGCGGCGGCACTCGGCGACCGGCGGCCGCGTTGACAGGGGCCTGTCCGGACCTATGATCCGCCTGCGCCGCAACCATAATCCCGTAACCGCCATGGACTTCGAGCTCTCCGAGGAACAGCGCGCCTTCCGCGACGTGGCGCGGGATTTCGCGGCCCAGGAGATGGCGCCCGAGGCGGACCGCTGGGACGCCGAGAAGATCTTTCCGGAAGAGGCGCTGAGGAAAGCGGCCGCGCTCGGCTTCGGCGGGATCTACTGCCGCGAGGACGTCGGCGGTTCGGCCCTCGGCCGGCTCGACGCCGCGATCATCTTCGAGGAGCTCGCCGCCGGCTGCACCTCGACCGCGGCCTACATCTCGATCCACAACATGGCGGCCTGGATGATCGACCGCTTCGGCACGGACGCCCAGCGCCACGACTTCCTGCCGCCGCTCATGGCCATGGATCACTTCGCCAGCTACTGCCTGACCGAGCCCGGCGCAGGTTCCGACGCGGCCGCGCTCAAGACCGGGGCCCGCCTGGACGGCGGCGACTACGTCCTCAACGGCACCAAGGCCTTCATCTCGGGCGGCGGTCGCAGCGACCTCTACGTGGTCATGTGTCGGACCGGCGGGGAGGGGCCGAAGGGCATCTCGGCTCTGGTGGTGCCCAAGGACACGCCGGGGCTCTCCTTTGGCAAGCAGGAGCGCAAGTTGGGCTGGAACAGCCAGCCGACCGCCATGGTGATCTTCGAGGACGCCCGGGTGCCGGCCGCGAACCGCCTGGGCGAAGAAGGCGAGGGCTTCAAGATCGCCATGTCGGGCCTCGACGGCGGCCGCCTCAACATCGGCGCCTGCTCGCTCGGCGCCGCCCGCGCCTGTCTCGACGCGGCGCGGGAACACCTCGGCGTGCGCCGCCAGTTCGGCCGCAAGCTCTCGGAGTTCCAGGCGCTCCAGTTCAAGGTGGCCGACATGGCGACGGAGCTGGAAGCCGCGCGTCTGCTGCTCTACCGGGCGGCCGACGCCCTCGATCGGGGCGAGCCCGAGGCGACCCGGTTCTGCGCCATGGCCAAGCGCCTCGCGACCGACACCGGCTTCGAGGTCTGCAACGCGGCGCTGCAGCTGCACGGCGGCTACGGCTATCTGCGCGACTACCCGATCGAGCGCCACCTGCGCGACGTCAGGGTGCACCAGATCCTGGAAGGCACCAACGAGATCATGCGGCTGATCATCGCCCGGCGGCTGCTCGGCGACTGACCCCCCGAAGACGACAAGGACTGGAGAGACCGAGCATGAGTGCCGAGCCCGAACTGCTGATCGAACGGCGCGGACCCCTGGTCGTGGTGACGCTGAACCGGCCCAAGGCGCTCAACGCGCTGAGCCGCGCCATGTGCCTCAAGATCTTCGATCTCTTGGGCAGGTGGGACGAGGACCCCGGTGTCGCCGCCGTGGTAATCCGCGGCGCCGGCGAGCGGGCCTTCTGCGCCGGCGGCGACGTGGTCGCAATCTACCAGTCGGCGCGCGGCGACGGCCGTGCCGCGGCCGAGTTCTTTCACGCCGAGTACCGCATGAACCGGGCACTCTTCCACTTCTCCAAGCCGGTCATCTCCCTGGTCGACGGGCTGGTGATGGGCGGCGGCGTGGGGATCTCGGCGCACGGCAGTCACTGGGTCGCGACCGAGCGCACGCTCTTCGCCATGCCCGAGACCGGCATCGGCCTGTTTCCCGATGTCGGCGGCTCCTACTTCCTGCCGCGGCTGCCGGACTCGCTCGGCACCTACCTCGGCCTTACCGGTGCGCGGATCAAGGCGGCGGATTGCCGCTTCACCGGCATCGCCAGCGACTACGTCGAGGCGGCGGGCATGGACGCGCTGGTCGAAGCCCTGGCCGCCGCCGACTGGTCGGACGATCTCGACGCCACCGCGACGCAGGTGCTGTCCGAGGCGGCCGGGGAGCCGGGATTGGCGCCGCTCGCCGAGCACGGCGCGGCGATCGCCCGCTGCTTCTCGCAGGACACGGTAGCGGCGATCCTGGCCGCGCTCGAGGCCGAAGGCTCGGCCTGGGCGGAGGAGACGCGTCGGGGGCTGCTGGAGCGCTGCTCGCCGACCAGCCTGAAGCTCACCCTGCGCCAGCTGCGTCAGGGGCTCGCGCTCGACTTCGACCAGGCCATGGTGATGGAGTACCGCCTTGCCCGGGCCTGCGTCGCCGGCCACGACCTCGCCGAGGGCATCCGCGCGGCCGTGATCGACAAGGACCGGGCGCCCAAGTGGCGGCCGGCAAAGCTCGAGGAGGTGACCGACGAGATGGTCGCCGCCCATTTTTCCCCGCGCGACGACGGCGACCTGACATTCGACTAGGCCGGTTCCGCGGCGCTGCCCGGTTTTTCGCCGCTTTCCCGCCACATCCGCGCCATGCGCGCCGCCTTACCCTGAAACGTATTTCCGCAATGCACAGGGAAGGTTTGTCATGCGAGCAACAAGAGCGCCTCTCATTCCGCTTGCCTTATTCACCGCGCTGATCCCACTCGGCTGCGCCAACGACGAGAACGCCTACAGCCGGCCCGCGATCCAGTCCCCGGCCGCGCCGGCGACGTCCCGCTTCCAAGACGCCGGGCGGGAGGCGGCCGGCGGAGAGCGCTACCAGGCTTTCGAGGATCACCGGGAGGCGCGCGTTCTCGAGCAGCCGGTTTCGACCTTCAGCGTCGATGTCGACACAGGTGCCTACGCCAACATCCGGCGCATGCTTGAAGCCGGCAGCATGCCGCCGCGCGACGCGGTCCGTGTCGAGGAGTTGATCAACTACTTCCCCTACGACTATCCCGCGCCCCGCCGTCTCGACCGGCCGTTCAGCGTGACAGCCGACGTGACGCCGACGCCCTGGGACCAGGAGAGCTACCTGATGCGCATCGGCATCAAGGGTTACGAGGTGCAACGCGATCAGAGGCCCGCCGCCAACCTGGTCTTCCTGGTCGACGTATCGGGCTCGATGGCCTCGGCCGACAAGCTGCCGCTGCTGGTGCGTTCCCTGAAGATGCTGGCTGGGGAGCTCACGGCCCGGGACCGCATCGCCCTGGTGGTCTACGCGGGCTCCACGGGGGTCGTCCTGGAGCCGACATCGGGCGCCCGCAAGGACCGGATCTTCCAGGCGCTGGATAGCCTGCGGGCCGAGGGCAGCACGGCCGGCGGCGCCGGGCTGGCGCTGGCCTACCGCACCGCCGGCCGGGGCTGGATCGAAGGCGGGATCAACCGGGTCATCTTGGCGACCGACGGCGATTTCAACGTCGGTGTGAGCGATGTCGAAGCGCTGAAGCGCATGATCGAGGAGAAGCGCGACAGCGGCATAGCGCTGACCACCCTGGGGTTCGGAACCGGCAACTACAACGAGCACCTGATGGAGCAGCTGGCCGACGTGGGCAACGGCAACTACGCCTACATCGACCGCCTCAGCGAGGCCCGGAAGGTGCTTGTCGAGTCGCTCAATGCGACCCTCCTGACCATCGCCGAGGACGTTAAGGTGCAGGTCGAGTTCAACCCTGCGGTGATCTCGTCCTACCGGCTGATTGGCTACGAGAACCGCGCGCTGAAGCCGCGCGACTTCGGCGACGACCGGGTCGACGCCGGCGAGATCGGCGCTGGTCACGCGGTAACGGCACTCTACGAGATCAAGCTGGCGGTGCATGGCCGTGCCTGGAGCGAGCCGCTCCGCTACCGCGACGCCTGGAAGACAGTCATCTGGGAGCCGATGCACCCGGTCTCCGCCGAGTTCGCCTTCGTCGCGCTCCGTTACAAGAGTCCGGAAGGCGGTCCCAGCCGGGTGATCGAGCAGCCGCTGTCGGCCGCGCTGCTGCACGACGTCGGCGACTGGAACTCGGCGGACCTGCGTTTCGCCGCGGCCGTCGCCGCCTTCGGTCAGATCCTGCGGGGCGGCCAGCTCGAGGGCTTCCGCTACGATGACGTCGTCGAACTCGCCCGCTCGGCACTGGGCGAGGACCACGAGGGTTACCGCGCCGGTTTCGTCGACCTGGTGCAAGTCGCGGCAGCGCTCGACGAGAGATGAGGCGACCAGGGTCTTAGGTTTGGCGCTGTCGCGGGGCCTGAACCGCGACAGCGTCGGCTCTTTTGTCTAAGCTGCCGGCGCAGGGAGTGATCCGAGGGGGAGAGAACCATGGCATCGATCGCATTCATCGGTCTCGGCAACATGGGCGGGCCCATGGCCAGGAACCTGGTCGCGGCCGGACACGGCGTGACCGGGTTCGATGTCGTGCCGGCGGCGGTCGAGGCGGCCGCCGCGGCCGGGGTGAAGAGCGCGGCCAGCGCCGCCGACGCGGTCGCCGGCGCCGAGGTGGTGGTCACCATGCTGCCGGCCGGCGAACACGTCCGGAGCAGCTATCTCGGCCCGGAGGGGCTGGTCGCCAAGGCGGCGTCGGGCAGCCTGATGATAGACAGTTCGACCATCGACGTGGCCAGCGCCCGCGCGGTCCACGAGGCCGCTGCCGCGGCCGGCCACCTGATGATCGACGCGCCGGTTTCCGGCGGGGTGGCGGGCGCCGACGCAGGCACCCTGACCTTCATGTGCGGCGGGCCGGAGGCCGCCTTCGAGCGGGCCAAGCCCTTCCTGGAGATCATGGGCCGCAACGTGGTCCACGCCGGCGGTCCCGGAACCGGCCAGGCCGCCAAGGTCTGCAACAACATGATCCTGGGCATCACCATGGTCGGCATCTCCGAGGCCTTCAACCTGGCCGAGGGCCTGGGTCTGGAGCACCGCAAGCTGTTCGACATCAGCTCGGTCTCCTCGGGCTCCTGCTGGGCCATGTTGAATCACCTGCCGGTGCCGGGAATCGTTGAGACCTCGGCCGCCAACCGGAATTACCAGCCGGGCTTCGCCGCCGCGATGATGCAGAAGGACCTGAAGCTGTCCCAGACCGCCGCGAGCGAGGCCGGGGTCGCGACGCCATTGGGCGCCGCAGCGGCCGCCCTCTACACGGTTATGGTAAACAGCGGGCAGGGCGAGCTCGACTACTCGGCGATCATCAGATTGATCGCAGGAAAGTGAGCCTGTCCAGGGAATTAGGCGTAAATTTAGCGCGTTTAAGCGCTCTTTAACCGACCTGAGACTACCATGATTTTGGTTTCACCCAGCGGTGATCCGAGCAGGAACCAATGAGTCGTGGGAGTCGGTCGTGAAGACAGCATACCTGGAAACGATTTCGCTAATCGAACGCCTGCACCGCCAGTGCCTCGAAGTCGTCAAGGCTGAGCTTGACCGCATCGGCGTCCGCGACCTGAACAACGTCCAGGCGCTGATCCTGTTCAACATCGGCGAGGAGGAGCTGACGGTGGGCGAGCTGACCCAGCGCGGCTACTACCTGGGTTCGAACGTCTCCTACAACGTCAAGAAGATGGTCGAGAACGGCTATCTGATCCAGGAGCGCTCGCCCCACGACCGCCGGTCCTTCCACGTCCGGGCCGCCGAGAAGGGCCTGGCCATCTCGCGCCAGCTCGACCAGCTGTTCCAGGCCCAGTCGGGGATGCTCGACGACGCCCAGCTCTCTGCGGACACCCTCGACGGCGCCAATTCCACGCTGCGGCGCCTCGGCCAATTCTGGGCCACGCCGCACCGCTACGGCGTCGCCAGTCCGGCCGCCGCGTAGAGACACTGCGGACGGCGCAGCCGTCCTTTCTCAGCGATCATTCGTCAACCAACCAGGTGACGGCTCGGGTCGATCCGAGCCGTTCGCGTGGGCGCTACCCGCCTGGAACCGGCGGTCAGCCGGTGAAGGCCTGGAGTCCGGTCTGGGCCCGGCCCAGTATCAGGGCGTGGATGTCGTGCGTGCCCTCGTAGGTATTCACCGCCTCCAGGTTCATGACGTGGCGGATTACGTGGTACTCGTCTGCCACGCCGTTTCCGCCGTGCATGTCGCGCGCCGTTCGTGCGATCTCCAGGGCCTTGCCGCAGGAGTTGCGCTTGCACAGCGAGATGATCTCGGGGGCGGCGCGCCCCTCGTCGAGCAGACGTCCGAGCCGCAGCACCGCCTGGAGCCCGACCGCGATTTCCGTCTGCATGTCGGCGAGCTTCTTCTGGATCAGCTGGTTGGCGGCCAGGGGCCGGCCGAACTGCTTGCGGTCGAGGGTGTACTGACGGGCCGCGTGCCAGCAGAACTCCGCCGCCCCCAGGGCGCCCCAGGAGATGCCGAAGCGCGCCTTGTTGAGACAGCCGAACGGGCCCTTCAGCCCCTCGACGCCGGGCAGCAGGTTCTCTTCCGGCACGAAGACCTCGTCCATGACGATCTCGCCGGTGACCGAGGCGCGCAGCGAGAACTTGCCTTCGATCTTCGGGGTCGAGAGGCCCTCCATGCCGCGCTCCAGGATGAAGCCGCGGATCTTGCCGTCGGGGTCGCTCTTGGCCCAGACGATCAGGATGTCGGCCACCGGGGAGTTGGTGATCCACATCTTGCTGCCGGTGATGCGGTAACCGCCGTCGACCTTGCGGGCGCGGGTCTTCATGCCGCCGGCATCCGAGCCGTGGTCCGGCTCGGTCAGCCCGAAGCAGCCGACCAACTCGGCCGTGGCCAGCCGCGGCAGATACTTGCGGCGGTGCTCCTCGGTGCCGTAGGCGAAGATCGGGTGCATGACCAGGCTGGACTGGACGCTCATGGCCGAGCGGTAGGCGCTGTCGACCCGCTCGACCTCGCGTGCGATCAGGCCGTAGCTGACGTGGTTGACGCCGGCGCCGCCGTAGGCTTCGGGAATGGTCGGCCCGAGCAGCCCGAGCTCGCCCATCTCGCGCATGACTTCGGGGTCGAAGCGTTCGTGGCGGTTGGCTTCGAGGATCCGGGGCATGAGCTTGTCCTGGCAATAGTCGCGCGCCGCGTCGCGCAGCATGCGCTCCTCCTCGTTCAGCTGGTCATCGAGCAGCAGCGGGTCTTCCCAGGCGAAGCTCGCTTTGGTGGACGCGGGGGCGGCGGCCGGTGCGGTCTGCACAGCGCTTTCGGCGGCGGACATCTTTGAACCTCTCGGAATGCTGGTCTTGAGCCGCCGCTATCATAGTCGATTGCCCTTGGCGGAAAAGCATCAAGCAACAAGGCACGGTGCGGCGGCGTTAACGATTTCTTGAAATCGGCCCGAAAGGATCGGCCCCATGCCCCGGCTCCCCACCTCCCAGTTGCAGGAAGTCCTGATCGAATTCCACCCGGTCGGCGCCTACGTCAAGGTCTCGGCGGTCGATCCAGTTTCCCTGACCGAAGTGTCGATCGTCGGCGATCCCGCGGCAGGCGAGGAAGCCCTGCAGCGTCAGGCCATCCGCAAGCTCGAGTTCGTGCTGGGGCGCAAAGCCGGCCAGACCAACGGCGGCGGCCCGCGCCGATACCGCTAGGAGATCGGCGGAACCCTGCCAACCGAGCGGTTCAGCGGCGCCCGCCGCGCTTCTTGGCGTCCCGGCCGAGACCGATCTTCTTGGCGAAGTCCGAGCGCTGCCGGGCGTAGTTCGGCGCCACCATCGGGTAGTCGGCGGGCAGCCCCCATTTGCTCCGGTACTCCTCGGGCGACATGTCGTAGGTGGTCCTGAGATGCCGCTTCAGCATCTTCAGCTTTTTCCCGTCCTCCAGACAGACGATGTAATCGGGGGTCACCGAGCGCCGGATCGAGACCGCCGGCTTCTGCTCCTCCGGCTTGGGGGAGGGCGCTCCGTTCAAGTTCGAGAGCGAACCGTGGACAGTCTCGATGACGCTGCCGAGCTCGGCCGTCTTTAAAGTATTATTTCTTACATAGGCGGCTACGACGTCCGAAGTCATGCGCAGTAACTCCGCCGGAGATACCAAGTCCCCTTCATTTGAGGTCATTGCTTGCACTCTTGCAAAAATTTCATTGTCAAGTTTTCGAAAGTACACCTGAATTCCTTTGTGTCAAACGAAAATCGAGCGAAACCAAATAATGATTTATTTCCTTGCAAATGATCGCCTTACAGGGCGCAAGGAAAAATCAGTAGAAACCTCTGGTGAGAAAGAGACCGGGGCACAAGGCCCAATATAGCGCAAAAACAGTGCTTGGTTGGGGGTGGGGTCTTTCCCGTCGGGCCGCGCCGATCGCCGACGGCTCTTCTCGCCCTCCGCCCCGCCGGCACGCGGCCGATCCAACAGCTAGTGGCGGGCTTTCGCGGGCACGTCACATATGGTAGCGTCCCGCCTCCTGCCGGGGTGCGCGGGCTTCAGCCCGGCTGCCGAGACGGTCTCGGGTGCGGCAGTCAGGATCGTGACATGACCGAAAAGCCGATTGCCATCGCGTCCGACCATGCGGGCTTTCAAATGAAGACTCTGCTCGCGGCGGAAATCCGCGCGCTCGGGCGCGACGTATTGGATATGGGGACAGACACTCTCGACTCGGTCGACTATCCGGATTTCGCCGCGGCGGTCGCTCAGGCGATCGGCGCCGGTCGGGCCGAGGTGGGCGTCTTGGTCTGCGGAACGGGGATCGGCATCGCCATGGCCGCCAATCGCCACCGCGGAATCCGGGCGGCGGTCTGTCACGACGAGACCTCCACGCGCTTGGCGCGGCAACACAATGATGCCAATGTCTTGGCGCTGGGGGAACGATTGATCGGGTCCGAGGTGGCGAAGGGCTGTCTCAGGACCTTTCTCGAGACCGAGTTTGAAGGCGGCCGCCACGAGCGGCGGATCGCCAAGATCGACTCATTTGAGACCGCGTAAGGTCAGGAGACTAGAGGGAACGACCATGAGCCTAGCAGATGCCCGCGAATTCGTAGACGGCGGCTTCTTCTCCGCCAGCCTCGCCGAGAGCGACCCGGAACTCGCCGCCGCTGTTCGCGCCGAGTTGCAGCGCCAGCAGGAGCAGATCGAGCTGATCGCCTCCGAGAACATCGTCTCCAGCGCCGTTCTGGAGGCCCAGGGCTCGGTGCTGACCAACAAATACGCCGAAGGCTATCCGGGGCGCCGCTATTACGGCGGCTGCGAGTTCGTCGACGTGGCCGAGCAGCTCGCGATCGACCGGGTCAAGAAGCTGTACGACTGCGAGTTCGCCAACGTGCAGCCGCACTCTGGCGCGCAGGCCAACCAGTGCGTCATGCTGGCGCTCTGCAAGCCGGGCGACACCATCCTCGGGATGTCGCTCTCGGCGGGCGGACACCTGACCCACGGCGCCGCGCCCAATCTCTCTGGCAAGTGGTTCAATGCGGTACAGTACGGCGTGCGCAAGGAGGACGGCCTGATCGACTTCGACGAGGTCGAGGCGCTGGCCAGGGAGCACAAACCGCGCATGATCATCGCCGGCGGTTCGGCCTATCCCCGGATCATCGACTTCGAGCGCTTTGCGCGCATCGCCAAGGAGGTCGGCGCGCTGTTCCACGTCGACATGGCCCACTTCTCAGGCCTGGTGGCCGCCGGCGTGCATCCCAGCCCGCTGCCGCACGCCGACGTCGTGACCTCGACCACCCACAAGACGCTGCGCGGCGGCCGGGGCGGCATGGTGCTGACGAACGACCTGGACATCGGCAAGAAGATCAATTCCGCGCTCTTCCCGGGCCTTCAGGGCGGCCCCCTGATGCACGTGATCGCGGCGAAGGCGGCGGCCTTCGGCGAGGCGCTGAAGCCCAGTTTCCGGGCCTACTGCAGCACGGTCGTCGAGAACGCCAAGGTGCTCGCCTCGGTCCTCGTGGAGAACGGCTGCGACATGGTCTCCGGCGGCACCGATACCCACCTCATGCTGGTCGACCTGCGGCCCAAGGGGCTCACCGGCCGGGACGCCGAGCTCAGCCTCGACCGGGCCGGCATCACCTGCAACAAGAACGGCGTGCCCTTCGATCCGGAGAAGCCGATGGTGACCTCGGGCATCCGTCTGGGCACACCGGCGGCGACCACCCGCGGCTTCGGGCCGGCCGAGTTTCGCAAGGTCGGCGAGCTGATCAGCCAGGTGCTCGACGGGCTCGCGGCCAATCCCGAAGACAACGGGGCCACGGAGGCGGCGGTGCGCGAGGAAGTCCGCGCCTTGTGCCGGCGGTTCCCGATCTACCCCAACCTCTAGGGGACAACTGAAGCCGATCGCCTAGTAGAGCCCAGTCACGATGCGCTGCCCGTTCTGCGGAAACGAAGACACGCAGGTCAAAGACTCGCGGCCGACGGAGGACAACTCCGCGATCCGTCGGCGGCGGCAGTGCCCCAACTGCGGCGCCCGCTTCACCACTTTCGAGCGGGTCCAGCTGCGCGAGCTGACGGTGGTCAAGACCACCGGCCAGCGGCAGGCCTTTGACCGGGACAAGCTTCTTCGCTCGATGAACATCGCGCTGCAGAAGCGTCCGGTCGATGGCGAGCGCATCGAACGGGTCGTCAACAGCATCGTGCGCCGTCTTGAGAGCTCGGGCGAAGCGGAGATCAAGAGCCAGGTGATCGGCGAACTGGTCATGGACGCCCTGGCCAGCCTCGACCAGGTCGCCTACGTCCGCTTCGCCTCGGTCTATCGAAACTTCCATGAAGTTCGTGACTTCGAGGCCTTTATTGAGAAGCTCGGCGGCGAAGACGGCGACTGACAAACAGGACCGGAGCCACATGGCGGCGGCGCTGGCTCTGGCCAGGCGCGGCCTCGGGCAGGTCGCGCCCAATCCGGCGGTCGGCTGCGTCCTGGTCCGCGACGGCCGTGTCGTCGGACGCGGCTGGACCCAGCCGGGCGGGCGCCCCCATGCCGAGACCGAGGCGCTGCGGCGGGCCGGCGACGCCGCACGGGGCGCCACGGCTTACGTATCCCTGGAGCCCTGTTCTCACCACGGCAAGACCCCGCCGTGCTGCGACGCTCTGATCGCTGCCGGCGTCACGCGCTGTCTGATCGCCCTGGAAGATCCGGATCCGCGGGTCGCCGGCGCGGGGACCGCGGCGCTTCGGGCGGCGGGCCTCGAGGTCTCGGTCGGGCTGCTGGCCGAGGCGGCCGCCGAGGTCAACGCCGGCTACCTCCTACGCCAGACCGAAGGGCGGCCGCTCGTAACCCTCAAGCTCGCCACGACCCTGGACGGCCGGATCGCCACCGCCGAGGGCGAGAGCCGCTGGATCACCGGACCCGAGGCCCGGGCGCGCGGCCACCTGCTCCGCGCGCGGCACGACGCGGTTATGGTCGGCGGCGCGACGGCGCTCCTGGACGATCCTCGCCTGGACGTGCGGCTGCCCGGCTTGGCCGGCCGCAAGCCCCTGCGCATCGTTCTGGACAGTCGGCTCCGACTGCCCCTGGAGCACGACCTGGTCGCCCGCAGCCGGGTCCAGGCGACCCTGGTGGTCGCCACGGATACCGCCGACGAGGCGGCGGCCGCCGCCGTTACCGCGGCCGGCTGCGAGGTGCTGCGCCTGGCGGCGGACGATGGCGGCCATCCCTGCCTGGTCGGCCTGCTCGAGGCGCTCGGCCAACGCGGCCTCAACAGCCTTCTGGTCGAGGGCGGGGGACGGCTGGCGGCAGCCTTGCTGCGCCGGGATCTGGTCGATCGCCTCGTTTGGTTTCGCGCGCCCAAGATCATCGGCGGCGACGGCACAAGCGCGGTAGCGGCGCTGGGCCTGGCCGGCCTTGACGGCGCGCCCCGCTTCGAGCTGGTCGAGAGCGGCCAGGCCGGCGACGATGGGGTGGAAACCTACCGCCGCTGCCTATAGGTATTCCGCCATGTTCACGGGAATCATCACCGACCTTGGGCGGGTCCGGGAAGTCGAGAAGCGCGGCGATACGCGCTTCACGCTGGAGACGGCCTACGACACCGGGGCGATCGAGCTGGGCGCGTCGATCGCCTGCTCGGGGACCTGCCTGACCGTGGTCGACAAGGGCCCGGGCTGGTTCGCGGTCGACGCCTCAGCCGAGACCCTCGGCCTGACCACCCTTGGCGACTGGACGCCGGGCCGCGTGGTCAACCTCGAACGCGCGCTCTGCATGGGCGACGAGTTGGGCGGCCACCTGGTCTCCGGCCATGTCGACGGGACGGCGACCCTGATCGACCGGGCGCCCGAAGGCGATTCCCTGCGGCTGCGCTTCCGGGCACCGCCGGCGCTGGCGGGCTTCGTCGCGTCCAAGGGCTCGCTGGCGCTCGACGGGGTCTCGCTGACGGTTAACGAGGTCGGGGACGAGGCGGACGGCGCGGTCGTTTTCGGCGTCAACATCATTCCCCATACAGCGGAGCGGACCACCCTGGGCAGCCTCGAGGCGGGCGTGCGCGTGAACCTGGAAATCGACCTCCTGGCGCGCTACGTTCAGCGGCTTTTGAACAGGGCGTAGAAGATGGCGAAGCCGCAGTTGGACCCTTGGCGGGTCACCTTCCGGGAGCTTGTGTCCCCGATCGACGCGATCATCGAAGAGGCGCGCAACGGGCGCATGTTCGTGCTGGTCGACGACGAGGATCGCGAGGACGAGGGCGACCTGGTGATCCCGGCCCAGATGGCGACGCCGGAGGCGATCAATTTCATGGCCAAGTTCGGACGCGGCCTGATCTGCCTCGCCATGACCAGGGAACGGGTCGACCAGCTGCAGCTGCCCCTCATGGCCCAGCGCAACGAGTCGCGCCACCAGACCGCCTTCACCGTGTCGATAGAGGCCCGCGAAGGGGTGACCACCGGCATCTCGGCGCCCGACCGGGCCCATACGATCGCCACCGCGATCGACCCGTCCAAAGGCAACGAGGACATCGTGACGCCAGGCCACGTCTTTCCCCTGGTGGCCCGCGACGGCGGCGTCCTGGTGCGGACCGGGCATACCGAGGCCGCGGTCGATATCGCCCGGCTCGCCGGGATGACCCCGGCCGGCGTCATCTGCGAGATCATGAACGACGACGGCGGCATGGCCCGGCGCGACGACCTGATCGCGTTCTGCCAGCGCCACGGGCTTAAGATCGCGACGATCGCCGATCTGATCGCCTATCGCCGACGTCACGACCGGATCGTGGAGCGCCGGGCCGAGACGTGCTTCACGAGCCGCTACGGCGGCAATTTCAACATGGCCGTCTACGTCAACACGGTCGCCTATGCCGAGCACCTGGCGCTGTGGAAGGGCGACCTATCGTCCGACGAGCCGGTTCTGGTCCGCATGCACGCGGTCAATGTCCTCAACGACGTGCTAGGCCGGGAAGAGGGCAGCAAGGGCGGCGAGCTGCACCAGTCCATGCGGATGATCGAGAAGGCCGGACGCGGCGTCGTGGTTTTGATCAGAGAGCCCTCGCCGAAGAGCCTGCTGAACTTCGTGCAGGCCAGCATGCAGGGGACCCAAGGGCCGCGGGAGGAGTTGCGCGACTATGGTGTCGGTGCCCAGATCCTGCTGGATCTCGGGGTCAAGGACATGATCCTGCTGTCCAACACCCAGCGGACCATCGTCGGGCTCGAAGGCTACGGCCTGACCGTGGTTGAGCAGCGCCCGATCGAGTTAGCGGAAGAAGAGAGCGCGTGAGCGAGCCCCCCCGCATCCTGATCATCCAGGCGCGCTTCTATCAGGATATCGCCGACGAGCTGCTGCGCGGGGCCAGCGCCGTCCTCGACGAGGCCGGGGCCGGCTACGAGACGGTCGCCGTGCCGGGCGCCTTCGAGATCCCGGCCGCCGTGCGCATGGCCCTGCGCTCCATGGACTTCCGCGGCGGCCAGCGGCGCTATGACGGCTTCGTCGCGCTGGGCTGCGTCATCCGCGGTGAAACCAGCCACTACGACTATGTTTGCGCCGAGAGCGCCAGAAAGCTCCAGGATCTCGCCTGTGAGTTCACGCTGGCCATTGGATACGGCATCCTGACCTGCGAGAACCACGAACAGGCCATGGCGCGAGCCAGGGTCAGCGAGCGCGACAAGGGCGGCGACGCCGCCCGGGCCTGCCTGGCCATGATCGAGGTCAAGCGCTTCTTCCACCTCTTCCCGCGCTAGTGGGGGCCCGTCCGGTCATGGTCGTGAAGCAACCATCGGAGAAGGGGCGGGGCCCGGCCTCGGCGTCGTCGCGCAGGCGGGCCTCCAGACTGGGCGCGGTTCAGGCGCTATACCAGATCGAGCTTTCCGGCAGCTCGGCGGAGACGGTGCTGGGCGAGTTCCTCGAGCACCGGCTCGACGAGACGATCGAGGGGCTCCGCTTGGATCAGGCCGACCGAGAGCTCTTGGCGGACCTGGTCAGCCGCGGGGCGGCGGAACGCGGATCCCTGGACGACCTTCTTTCGGCCGTGCTGGCGGAGGACTGGCCGGTCGAGCGCCTTGAGACCCTGCTGAAGGTGCTGTTGCGGGCGGGCGCCTACGAGTTGGCGTACCGCCCGGACATACCGGCCCGGGTCGTGATCGCCGAGTACGTCAACCTGGCCGAAGGGTTCTTCGAGCGCAAGGAGACCGGCCTTGCCAACGGCGTCCTGGACAGCCTGGCCCGCCAGCTCCGCCCCGAAGAGTTCGACCTCAGCGAGTCCGCTCCGGGCCTGACCTGAGGAGCCGGTCGATGGTCGGTGAGTTCGAACTGATCAGGCATTATCTGGCGCCGCTCGCCGCCGGCGTACCCGGTGCCGAGGCGCTGCGCAACGACGCGGCCGTGATCACGCCGCCGCCCGGCCGGGATCTCGTCTTGACCGCCGACGCGCTGACCTGCGGGGTGCATTTCCGCGAAGACGACCCAGCCGATCTGGTGGCGCGCAAGGCTCTGCGCGTCAATCTCTCCGATCTGGCGGCGATGGGGGCCGAGCCCCTGGGCTACCTCATGACCGTGGCCTGGCCCGACATGCCCGAGGAAGCCTGGATCGCCCGCTTCGCGGCAGGCCTGGCGGCCGACCAGGCGGCCTACGGTTTCCCCCTGCTGGGCGGCGACACGACCGCGACGCCGGGTCCTATGACGCTCTCGATCACGGCCCTCGGCAGCGTCGCCGAGGGCCGGTCTCTGCGCCGTTCGAGCGCCCGCGCCGGCGACGATATCTACGTCTCGGGCACGGTCGGGGATGCCGCCCTTGGCCTCAAGGTCCTGAGCGGGACGCTCGACGGGCTTGCCGACGGGTCGGCCGCCTTTCTCAGCAAGCGCTATCGCCTGCCCGAGCCGCGCCTGGCCCTGGGGCAGGCGCTGGCGGAGCGGGGCCTGGCCAGCGCGGCCATCGACCTCTCCGACGGGCTGGCGGCGGACCTGACACACGTGCTGGAGGAGTCGTCCCTCGGGGCGACGGTCGGCGCGCCGCTGATCCCCTTGTCGGACGCAGCCCGAGAGGCCCTGGCCCGAGAACCCGGGCTTCTGGCGAGCATCCTCGGCGGTGGCGACGACTACGAGCTCTTGTTCACCGTCCGGCCGGCGGCGTCTGAGACGGTCGACGCCCTCGGCCGCGAGCTGGGCCTGCCGCTCACCCGGATCGGCAACGTGACGAAGGCGCGGGGGCTGAGCATCAGAGACGACAGCGAGCGCGAGGTCGAACTCGACGAGGCGGGTTGGCGCCACTTTTGATTCTCGTCATAAGCCATTGAGCGGCAATTCATAAATTGTTCATCGGGCATCGCCGAAACTGAATGGCCGACGGCCTTCGGCTGCCGCGGCATGGGATCCCTCAGCTGGTAGACCGGGCATGATGTCTTGGCGCCGATCATTCGCTGTGCTGCTTTGCTGCGCCGGCCTTCTGCCGGCCTTGCCGAATCCCGCCGTTGCCGTGGACGCCGTCGAAGCCAAGGCGAACAAGAGCCCTTCGGCGGCCTACGCCGACATCGTGCCTTTTGTCGAACTCGATCCCCTGGTGCTTCCCATGATCCAGGAGGGTCAGGTGACCCACCATGTCGAGGTCCTGATCATGCTCGAGGTCGATCCCGAGAAGAAGGACTGGGTCAAGGCGGTCATGCCGAAGATCGTCGACCGCTACATCGTGGAACTCCACGGCCTGCTCTCGCTGCGCATCGTGCGCGAGCAGCCCGATCTCAGGCCGCTGCTGCGTGAACGACTGATCTATCGGACCAACCAGCTGGTCGGCGGAGACATCGTGCGCGACGTGCTGCTCTCCAAGGTCCAGAAGCTCAGGCCGATGTCCTCGGGCAGGACCCGGTAAAGGCGCCAGTTCCCGCGGCCGGCTCCGAGACGTCGACCGGCCGCTCTCGGGGAAAAGGCGTGTCATGCGGGCTTGCGATCACTAGTGTCGCCGCATGCGCGCCGATCCAACGATCAAGAATGTTCTCATCCTGGCCCTCTGCCAGGCCCTGGGCATGAGCTGCAGCGCCTTGATCGTGACAGTGGTCGCCCTGGTCGGCAGCAGCCTGGCGCCCCACGCGTTCCTGATCACCTTGCCGCTGGCGGTCCAGTTCCTCGCCATGATGGCGAGCGCGGCGCCCGCTTCCTTCTTCATGCGCCGCTATGGCCGGCGCAGCGGGTTTACCCTGGGCGCAGGGCTGGGCGTGGCCGCCGGCCTGATCGGGGCCAAGGCGATCCTGGAGGCCGACTTCGTACTATTCTGCCTGGCCTCGGCCATCTTCGGCGCCTTCTCGGCCCATGTTCAGTTCTATCGCTTTGCCGCGGCGGATACGGCCAGCGAGACCTTCCGCAGCCGCGCCATCTCGCTGGTTCTGGCCGGCGGCGTCCTCTCGGCCTTCCTCGGACCAGAACTGGCCAAGTGGTCTCGGGAGCTGCTCGCGCCCGTGCTCTTCGCCGGCAGCTACCTCTGCATCTCCGGGTTGGCGCTGGCCTCCATGGTGCTGCTGCAGTTCATCGACATACCCCGGCCAAGCACGGCCGAGCGCCGCCGTGCGGGACGGCCCCTGGCGGAGATCATGCGCCAGCCCACCTTCATCGTGGCCGTAGCCTGCGCCATGGTCGGCTACGGCTCCATGAACCTGGTGATGGCGGCGACACCGCTGGCCATGCTCGACTGCCGGCACCCTTTCGACGCCGCTGCCACGGTCATTCAATGGCATATCGTCGGCATGTATGCGCCTTCCTTTTTCACCGGCGCCCTGATCCAGCGCTTCGGGGTCCAGCGGATCCTCTCCCTCGGCGCCCTCTCGATGATCGGCTGTATCGCCGTTAACTTGAGCGGGCAGGCGGTCTGGCAATTCTGGGTCGCCTTGGTGTTGCTGGGAATCGGCTGGAACTTCCTCTTCGTCGGCGGGACGACGCTGGTGACCAGCTGCTATCGGCCCGAGGAACGGGCCAAGGTCCAGGCCGCAAACGAGCTTCTGGTGTTCGGCACGGTCGCCTTCACCGCGCTCTTGTCTGGCGGACTCTACGGGTCACTCGGGTGGCTCGCGATCAATCTGACGATCGCCGGGCCGCTCGTTCTGGTGCTCGCGGCGATCGTCTGGCATGCCCGGCAAGAGGCCGCCGAAGCCGCTTGATCATCGGCGTTGCCCAGGACTTCCTGGCGGTTGCCTTCCCCCGGCTCATCTGGCATTTTCCGCGCGCATTTCTCCGGCCCCGCGACAGGCGTCACTGGGAATCGACCGCCTCACCTCTTCGGCCGGATCTTCGATCAGGGGAAGAATCCAATGTCCATAGAGTTGATCTTTGTCCTCGCCTGCGGCGTGCTGGCGATTGTCTATGGGGTCTGGGCGTCGCGCTCGGTGCTGTCCGCGGCCGCCGGCAACGAGCGGATGCAGGAGATCTCCGGAGCGGTCCAGGAGGGCGCCAAGGCCTATCTCAACCGCCAGTACCGAACGATCGGGCTGGTCGGGATCGTGATCTTCGTGATCATCACCTGGGTCTTCGGGCTCACGGTCGGCATCGGCTACCTGATCGGCGCCGCCCTTTCCGGAGCGGCCGGCTACATCGGCATGCACATTTCGGTCCGCGCTAACGTGCGGACCACCGAGGCCGCTCGCCGGGGCCTGGACGAGGGTCTCTCGATCGCCTTCCGGGCAGGCTCCGTCACCGGCATGCTGGTCGCGGGCCTCGCGCTGCTGTCCGTGGCCGGCTACTACGCCTACCTCCTGGCGAGCGATTCCCAAGGCCGTGAACTGGTCGACGCCCTCGTGGCGCTCGGCTTCGGCGCCTCGCTGATCTCGATCTTCGCGCGTCTGGGCGGCGGGATCTTCACCAAGGGCGCCGACGTCGGCGCCGACCTCGTCGGCAAGGTCGAGGCGGGGATCCCCGAGGACGATCCCAGGAACCCGGCGGTCATCGCCGACAACGTGGGCGACAACGTCGGCGACTGCGCCGGCATGGCAGCCGACCTCTTCGAGACCTATGCGGTCACCGTCGTCGCCACCATGGTGCTCTCCTCGTTGCTGTTCAACGGCACCGAGGCCATGGCGTCGCTGATGCTCTATCCGCTCGCGATCGGCGCGGTCTGCATCATCACCTCAGTGATCGGCATGTTCTTCGTGCGCCTCGGTCCCTCCAAGAGCATCATGGGCGCGCTCTACAAGGGCTTCCTCGTGACCGGTGTGGCCTCCGCGATTGCGCTCTATCCCGTGACCGCCTGGATCATCGGAACCGGCGAGATCGCCAACTCCGGCATCACGGGCAACGCGCTCTTCATCTGCGGGTTGGTCGGCTTGATCGTAACCGGCCTGATCATCTGGGTGACCGAGTACTACACCGGCACCGACTACCGCCCGGTGCGCTCGGTCGCCAAGGCGTCCGAGACCGGCCATGCCACCAACGTCATTCAGGGGCTCGCGGTCTCCATGGAGGCCACCGCCATCCCGGCCGTTATCATCTGCGCGGCAATCATCATCACCTACCTGCTGGCCGGTCTGCTCGGCATCGCCGTCGCCGTGACCGCCATGCTCGCCTTGACTGGCGTGGTGGTCGCCCTCGATGCTTACGGTCCGGTGACCGACAACGCCGGCGGCATCGCGGAGATGGCCGAGCTGGACGAAGAGGTGCGCAATACGACCGACGCCCTGGACGCCGTGGGCAACACCACCAAGGCGGTGACCAAGGGATACGCGATCGGCTCGGCGGGTCTCGGCGCCCTGGTGCTCTTCGCGGCCTATACCCAGGACCTCAACTTCTTCTCGAACGACCCCGGTCAGTTCCCCTACTTCGAGGGAGTCGAGGTCGACTTCTCCCTGTCCAACCCCTACGTCGTGGTCGGCCTTTTCATGGGCGGCCTGCTGCCCTTCCTGTTCGGCGCGCTCGGCATGACGGCGGTCGGACGCGCGGCCAGCTCCGTGGTCGTCGAGGTTCGCCGGCAGTTCAAGGAGATCGCCGGCATCATGGAGGGGACGGGCAAGCCCGAGTATGGCCGTTGCGTCGACATGCTGACCAAGGCGGCGATCAAGGAGATGATCGTGCCGTCGCTGCTGCCCGTGCTAGCGCCGATCGTCATGTACTTCGTGATCCTCGCCATCGCCGGGAAGTCGGCGGCCTTCTCCGCCGTCGGTGCGATGCTTCTCGGCGTTATCGTCACCGGCCTCTTCGTGGCGATCTCCATGACCGCGGGCGGCGGCGCCTGGGACAATGCGAAGAAGTACATCGAGGACGGCCAGCACGGCGGCAAGGGCTCGGAGGCCCACAAGGCCGCGGTGACCGGCGATACCGTCGGCGATCCCTACAAGGACACCGCGGGGCCCGCGGTGAATCCGATGATCAAGATCACCAACATCGTCGCGCTGCTCCTGCTCGCCGCCCTGGCGCACTAAGGCGGACCCAGGTTTGATGGCATCGCCAAAGGCGGTCCATCAAATCCGGTGACTCTGGTCTGACGCCAACGGCTTAAGGAACTGCGAAACGCTCGGCGAACCCCGGGGCTCTGCTCCGGGGTTTTTTCTTGGGACTATTGCTGGCGGGGCCGGCGGCGGATCAGGGCCCGGTGGGCGGGCGCCCGCCGCTCCCCCCGGGAGCCCCGAACCCTTCGGTCGGGAAGCGGCCCAGGTTGCCGAACAGCTGCTGAAGCAGCGTCAGGTCGCGGCCTTCGGTCGGCGTGACCCGGTCGGTTGGGCTGATCTCGTTGGCGTCGGCCAGGCTGAGGTTCCTGGTCTCCTCGACCACGCCGTTCTCATCGAAGCTGATGACCAGGATCCGACGCTCCAGGACCGTAGGATTGAAAAAGGCGTACTGGTGACTTCTATGGCCGATGTAGAACCAAGTGTCGCCCTCGAAGGTGGACAGGGCCGAGGGGGAGCCGAGCATGCTCACGACGTCCTGCCGGCGCTGCGCGCCCGGCTTGATTGCGGCCACGACCTCCGGATCGATGAAGTTCCCGTGCACCTTGTCCTGGGCACAGCCGCCCAGCACCAATGCGGCGGTCACGACGAACGCCGCGCCGCAAGACCTAGGATTGAATTTGGTTCCGACTTTCAATTTTCGGCCTGTCCGTTAACCAAGCGAATCGGGCTCTCATGCGACCGATCCTGTATTGGGATGATACGATTAAGCAGGACGAGCGTAAGAATTCAAGCGGTAGGATGCCGGCCTGCCGTGATAAATTCGTTAAGACGCGGTTTAGGAGGGGTGATTTGGCTATAGCGAAGCTGTTCGGAAAGGCGCCGGCCGCCGATCCCGCCCGGGATCTTTACGACGAGATCGTCCGGCAGGCGCGGCTGCCCAGCTTCTATCAGGCTGGCGGAGTCCCAGATACGGTCGACGGACGTTTCGAATTGGTAGCCCTTCACGTGTTCCTTGTTCTCCATCGGCTGAAGACTGAAGGCACCGGTGATGCGGGCGACCTCGGGCAGGCCCTGTTCGATATCTTCGTGCAGGATATGGATGCCAGCCTGCGCGAGATGGGCGCGGGCGACCTCGGCGTGGGAAAGCGGGTGAAGGCCATGATCCGGGGCCTCTACGGCCGTATCGGCGCCTATGAATCAGCTCTGGGCGGCGGGCCGGATAGCCTCGAACAGGCATTGCAGCGCAATCTCTTTGGCACGGTCAGTCCAAGCAGCCGAGACGTGGAACGGATGGCGGGCTACGTCAGGGGTGAGGTCGCGGCTCTCGGCCAGCGGCCGGCCGCCGAACTGGCCGCCGGCCAGTTGCGTTTCGGCTCCGTGCCCGCGTAAGACGGTGTAAAATTGTATGTATGTTGTTGATCTTCAACCTCAGGTCTCCGGCGCGCCGGTCGAATCCTACTGATTGAGGCCCCGCGGCCCTAGGCGGCGGCGGTACCAAAAGCCGTTGACCACGGCGATTCGCTTGCCTAATGTGCGCGCCGCACGCCACAAGGCAGAGTCGAGTATGGCCGTTCAGGTCCCGGCGCAGAATGAGTTTTCGCGTCGTATCAAGATTGTTGACCTGGGTGACGAGACCACCGAGGAGATCGAGGCGACAGGGCCAGAACGGGCTCTTCTGGCACGGCGGCTCGGCCTGATCGCGCTGGACGAGCTCTCCGCCCGGGTGGATCTGCGCCGTCTCCCGCACGACGGCTCGTTTCGGGTCAGTGGGACGCTCTCGGCGACCGTTCGGCAGGCGTGCGTTGTCACGCTCGAGCCGGTGCTCAGCACCGTCGAGCATAAGTTCTCGCAGCTCTTCGGAGCGGCGCCCGCCGGGCGGCCGGTCGCGGAAGAGCTGATCGATCTCGATGCCGAGGATCCGCCGGAGCCGATTGTCGACGGCGCTGTGGATATCGGCGAGCTGGTGACGGAACACCTGGCCTTGGCGCTGGAGCCCTATCCCCGGCGCGAAGGCGCCAGGATGAAGGTTGGGGAGTGGAGCGGCGAGGAGACCAGCAGGTCGCCCTTCGCCGTACTGAAGAGTTTGAAGGGAAGCAGCTAGGCGACCCTTGGGCCGCGGCCGGGCTTGCCGCGGCTCGCAATCTTGGCTAAGGAGCGGTTGCCGCAGGCTGCCAATCACGAGCGATTTGACACGGAAAGACGAAAACGATGGCTGTACCCAAGAAGAAGGTTTCGAAGTCGCGACGCAACCAGCGACGGGCGCACGACGCACTGCCGTCGGCGAACTACGCCGAGTGTCCGAACTGCGGCGAATTGAAGCGCCCTCATCATGTTTGTGCCGCTTGCGGCTATTATGATGGTCGCGAGGTGGTCGAGGCGGACGTCGCTTGACCTGAGGGGCGGTGTCGCGGCAGCGGACAGCCCGCAATCAGGATCGGGAACATAACTCCTTGAGTGCCCAACTGACTTTGGCCCTGGACGCGATGGGCGGGGACCACGCCCCGCAGGTCGTGATGCGAGGCGCCAACATTGCCAGCCAGCGCTATCCGCAGTTGGAGTTTTTGCTGTTCGGCCGCGAGCGGGAGATCGCGCCGTTGCTGTCCGGCATGAAGCGTCTGGCCAATGTCGCCAAGATTGTGCCCGTCGAAGACGTGGTCGCGGGCGACGAGAAGCCCTCGACCGCCCTGCGCTCCGGGCGAAACTCCTCGATGCGCAAAGCGATAGACGCGGTCCAGGAAGGCAAAGCCCTGGGCGTGGTGTCGGCCGGCAATACCGGCGCGCTGATGGCCATGTCGAAGTTCGTCCTGAAGACCCTGCCGGGGATCGACCGGCCGGCTATCGCCTCGTTCTTCCCGACGCTGAAGGGCGAATCAGTGATGCTTGACCTAGGAGCGAACGTCCACTGCGACGCCAAGAACCTGGTGGACTTCGCCGTGATGGGGACGGCTTTCGCCCGCACGGTCCTAGGGGTCCACCAGCCGAGCATAGGCCTGCTCAATGTCGGCTCGGAGGAGATGAAGGGCCACGAAGCGCTCCACGAGGCGGCGGCGATCTTGCGCGAATCGGATCTGGAAGGGCAGTTTACCGGCTTCATCGAAGGCGACGACATCGCCAAGGGCACCGTGGACGTGGTCGTCACCGACGGGTTCACCGGAAACATTGCGCTGAAGAGCGCCGAGGGCACGGCCAAGTTGATCAACGAATACGTAAGGCGCACCTTCAGGTCCTCGCTCCTGGCAGGCATCGGGTACGTCTTCGCACGGACCGCGCTCAACAAGCTGCGCATGCGGGTCGACCCGCGGCGCTACAACGGGGCGGTGTTCCTGGGGCTCAACGGGATCGCGGTCAAGAGCCACGGAGGCACCGACGCGATCGGCTTCGCCAACGCCATCGGCGTCGCGGTGGATATGGTGAACCAGGATTACCTCGAACGGACCCGGATGGTCTGCAGTTCGCTCAGCCAGCGTCCGGCGGCGGAGTAGGTGGCGGCCTCAGGATGACGATTCGTTCCAAGGTGGCCGGCTGCGGTGCCTACCTGCCAGCAGAAGTCCTCACCAATCAAGACCTGGCGGCGAGAGTCGACACCTCGGACGATTGGATCCGCAAGCGGACCGGGATTCGTCAACGGCACATTGCCGCCGAGGGTGAACTGACGTCGGACCTGGGCGTCGAGGCGTCCAACGAGGCGCTGCGCCAGGCCGGTATTGCCGGCGACGACCTCGATCTGATCGTCTGCGCAACCGCCACCCCCGACGAGACATTTCCCGCCACGGCGACCCGCATTCAGGCGCATCTCGGCATGACGCGCGGCGCGGCCTTCGATGTTCAGGCGGTATGCAGCGGTTTCATCTACGCCCTGGCCGTCGCTGACAACTTCATCCGCTCCGGCCAGTCGAAAAAGGCCCTGGTCGTCGGCGCCGAGACCTTCTCGCGCATTCTCGATTGGGAAGACCGCGGCACCTGCGTGCTGTTCGGCGATGGTGCCGGCGCGGTCGTCCTGGAGGCGGGCGAGGGCGAGGGCCGGGCCGCGGACCGCGGCGTGCTCTCGACCCACGTCTATTCCGACGGCCGCCACCACGACGCGCTCTACGTCGACGGTGGCCCGTCCTCGACCCGTACGACCGGGCTGCTGCGCATGGCGGGACGCGAAGTCTATCGGCACGCTGTGGTTCGCATGAGCGAGGCGGTAGACGCCGCCCTGGCGGCCAACGGCCTGAAGCCCGAGGACATCGACTGGCTCGTGCCGCATCAGGCCAACCTCCGCATCATCGAGTCGATGGCTCAGCGGCTCGACCTGCCCGAGGAGCGGGTCGTGGTCACGGTCGACCGCCACGCCAACACCTCGGCGGCGTCGATCCCCCTGGCGCTGGCGGAAGCAGCCTCCGACGGCCGGATTCAGCCCGGTCATCTGGTCCTGGTCGAGGCCATGGGCGGCGGCTTCACCTGGGGGTCGGCACTGATCCGCTGGTAGAGTCCCACCGGACTCCCGGGGCGGGATGGGCGCCCGGTCTACAATCAAGCCTTGAGACAGTCATGGTTAATTGACCACCTCGCGAGCATGGTCTAACCTGTTGTGATAATTGGTATGGGAGGGCTCTATGACCGGACATACGGTCACGCGCGCGGATCTGAGCGAGGCGGTCTATCAAGAGGTTGGGCTTTCACGCAACGAATCGGCCGAGCTGGTCGAATCCGTGCTGAGCGAGGTCTCCAGCGCGCTGGTTCGCGGCGAGATGGTCAAGATCTCGTCGTTCGGCAGCTTCTCTGTGCGCCAGAAGGGCAAGCGCATCGGGCGCAACCCGAAGACCGGCGAGGAGGTGCCGATCCTGCCGCGGCGGGTCCTGGTCTTTCGCGCCTCCCACGTTCTGAAGAACCGCATCAACCAGATGCTGCTCGGCTCCTCGTCGGAAGAGTCTTGAAGCGTGCGACAGCGGCGGGCCGTCCAGGCCTCCAGCCGGCCCGATGCATAGCGGAGAGTGATTGAACGGTCATGGCGACAACGCGACGCAATGCAAAATCGGATGCGGCTTTTCGCACGATCAGCGAAGTCTCGCAGCATCTCGAGGTACCGCAGCACGTGCTGCGCTTCTGGGAGACCAAGTTCAGCCAGGTTAAGCCTCTCAAACGGGGCGGGGGGCGGCGCTACTACCGCCCCGAGGACATCCAGCTACTTCAGCACATCCGCGATCTGCTCTACGCCGACGGCTACACGATCAAAGGAGTGCAGCGCCTGCTTCGCGAAGGCGGACCGCGGCAATCTGAGACCGCGTCGGTTGCGGCCCGGATCGAGGGCCGCAGCGGTCCGGCCGCCGGGCCGGCGTCGGGCCTCTCCGTCGAGCAGCGCCGCGAGCTCGAGGCGCTGCGCCGCGAGCTGACCGAGTTGCGCGAGATGCTGCGCGCGGCAACACAGCCGTCCCCCTCCGAATAGCGCGCGTGGCCGTCCACCTGCGCCGTTGCCAGCCGGCGGCGCTGTCTATATAGAAGAGCAGCCGCCGTTCGGCGGCCCCGCCGGCGGTAGCCGGTTTCCGGTCGGAGCGTAGCGCAGCCTGGTAGCGCACTTGTCTGGGGGACAAGGGGTCGTGGGTTCAAATCCCGCCGCTCCGACCATCTCGGCTCAGATCCCAGGACTTCTATCCAGCGAAGGCGCGAGGCGCCCCGCCGTAGTTTGACGCCGCCTACCTCCCGCGGCGCCGGCTTAACCTTGCCGTCGCCAGAACGCCGATGCGGTCAAGGACGCCGCGGCCCTGGGATGGCGCCGGAAGATTTCGATAAATCAGCGATTTGGCCTGTTTTCCTTCGTGCCGGCACCGGCTGTGGCCGGGATGGATTGGCCGGTAGTCGCGGGGCCGGGTTAACCGAATCTTTCCAGTCGTCGTTGTTTATGTTGCGGAACTTCGAGGAGGCCCGGCGGCCCCTTCATATCCACGCCCCGGCGCCCTTCCAAGACAATTCAGGGGGTCGTTTTCCTATGTCGGAAAAGCTGGTCAAGACAGGGTACGTAACGTCGATTTCCGGTGCTCAGGTGACCGGGGTCCTGGTCCAGGAGGCCTCGGCCAAGCCTCTCCAGATCGGCGCGCTGGTGAAGGTGCTGACCTCCCAGTCGATCGCGTTCGGCGTGATCAACGGCCTGACGATCGAGAACCCCTCGACTCCGCCGGAACTCACCGACAGGCGGCGAATCGAGGTCGATCTCTTCGGCGAGGCGCTCATTTCCGATAAGGACCTGGCGGTCGGCGGCGGCTTCTCGTTCCAGCGCGGTGTTTCCATCTACCCGGCTCTGGGCGCGCCGATCTACGAAGCGACCCGCAACGAACTGGCGCAGATCTATGCCAAGCCGAGCGCCACCAACATCGAGGTCGGCAGGCTGCACCAGGATACCAGCTTGCCTGTCTACGTCATGAGCGACGAGCTTCTCGGCAAGCACTTCGCGGTGCTCGGCACGACCGGTTCCGGCAAGTCCTGCTCGCTGGCGGTCATCCTCCGGTCGGTCCTCGATCACCACCCCTGGGGACACATCGTCCTGCTCGACCCGCACAACGAATACAGCCGCGCTTTCGGCGACCGGGCCGAGGTCATCACCCCGGACAATCTTCAGCTGCCCTACTGGCTGCTCAACTTCGAAGAACTGGTCGAGGTCCTCTGCAGTCCCGACCGGGTGGCCCGGCAGGCGGAGTCGGCCATCCTCAAGCAGGCCGTGGTCGAGGCGAAGCGCAATTTCATGGGCGAGAACGCCCAGGCCAACTTCGTGACCGTCGATACGCCGATGCCCTATCAGCTGAGCAGCCTGACCCATCTGATTCAGAAGGAGATGGGCGCCTTCGAGAAGGCCGAGCAATCGACGCCCTACCTGCGCCTAGTCGCGCGGATCGAAAGTCTGCGCAGCGACAAGCGCTTCGCCTTCATGTTCTCGGGCCTCAAGGTAACCGACACCATGGCCGACGTGATCGCCCGGATCATGCGCATCCCGGTCGAGGACAAGCCGGTCACCATCTTCGACCTCTCCGGCGTGCCCTCGGAGATCGTCGAGGTCGTGGTCTCGCTAATGTGCCGCATGATCTTCGACTTCGCGATCTGGAGTCCGCGGGAAGACTCGATTCCGGTTCTGGTGGTCTGCGAAGAGGCGCACCGCTACATCCCGCGCGACCGCAACGACGCCTTCGAACCGACGCGCGACGCGATCTCGCGGATCGCCAAGGAGGGCCGGAAATACGGCGTCTCACTCTGCCTGGTCACGCAGCGGCCGTCGGAGCTCGATGAAACGATTCTCTCCCAGTGCAACACGATCTTCGCGCTGCGTATGAGCAACGACAAGGACCAGGAATTCGTCCGCAAGGTGCTGCCGGAAAGCGCCATGGGTATGCTGAACGCCCTGCCGGCCCTGCGCAGTCAGGAGGCCGTGGTCGTGGGCGAGGGCGTTACGCTCCCGCTTCGCCTGCGGTTCAAGAACCTCGCACCGGAGCAGCGGCCGCAGAGTGACACCGCGGTCTTCTCGACCGCGTGGCAGAGCCAGAACCAGCCCGACTGGGATCTCATCTACGAAACCATCGAACGCTGGCGCCACCAGGTTCGTTGATCGGCCCGCGGCACGGGAGCCGGCGGTGCCAAAGAAAAACGCCCGCGCCGAAATGTGGCGCGGGCGTTCAGGTGTCGCCCGATGGCGACTGTAGGGAGGAGTCTAGGGAGCGTGAGGGGCCGATTTGAGCTCCAGACGGACCGCAGCGCGGTACTCGGGGTCCCAGACGACGCGATCGAGATCGACCGGCGGCTGCTTGGGGGCTGAAGAGGAGCGCTCCTGGCCGTCCCTGGCCGGGCGGAGGGTCCTCTGTGTGACCGGACGAGTCATGTCTTGTTCCGTCTCTTCCTTTGCCTCTCACGATAAAGAAGTAGCCCGTCAATGAGACCGGCCCCGGGCGATCCCGGGGCGCTGATCCGGCCGAATCTGGGCAATTTCATGACGTTGATCACGCTGCCGTGAACGTCGCCGGCCAAAGGGCCGCGGCGCGCCACGGCCGCGGTTGGGTTTGGTAAAACCGTGGATTGTATAGCCCAGGCTGAATCACGTCGGTCGTCCAGCCGGCTCGCCGGCTGGTCAACCCCGTGGCTTTATTCCTGATAGCACCGGCGCCGAGGTATCCGGCGGGCCGCGTCGGCGGCCTTTCCCGCCTCGTTTCAATGGCAATTTATGGTTGATTAAGATTTTTCTTACTCAATAGGCGTTTTCCGGCACAGCGCCGGCGTTTCCGTTTGGCCAAAGCTACGAGGGCTGAAGATCGTCCGACATGAGCGTGGATTTCTTCGGAGAGCGGAGAGGCGTGGCAGTTCAACGCCGGTCGCGGCGCAGTCGGCCGCCTGGCGCCTCGGCACCTGGGGCGATGAAAGCCTGATGAACGATTTCGGGACAGACCGTGTCCGCGCCAAGACAGGATGCCTGCCGTGCTGACCGGCGGTGGCGTCGTAGCGGCGGCTCGCCTCGGTCTGGCCTCCTTGCGGGCGCGGATATTCCGGCGCCAACAGCGGCCGGCGTGCGAACAAAAGGTCGAGGCCGGCCTCTCCGGCCTCCTCGAGATGACTTCCGAGGCCATCATCGTCGCTGACCAAGAGCAGCATATCCTGGCGTTCAACAGAGGCGCCGAGGCGATTTTTGGTCACCGGGCCGAGGACATCCTGGGCCGGTCTCTCGAAGACCTTCTGCCCGAACGCTTCCGCGCGAGCCACCGGGACCAGCTTCGCGAGTTCAAGGAGGCGAGCGAGGTCAGTCGCCCGATGATGCCGGCGGGCCGGGTCGCCGGCCTGCGCCGCGACGGCGCCGAGTTCCTGGCCGAGGCCTCGATCGCCAAGCGGCGGTTGGGCGACGAGACGATCTTCACGGTCATTCTGCGCGACGTCGGCGAGCAGAGCGGCGCCGAACAGGCGCTTGCCGACTCCAAGCAGGAACTGGAAGCGCGTGTCGACATGCTGGAAGGTCTCCAGCGGCGCATCGAGCAGCACGCGAACGACGCCAAGCTGTCGAACGACCTCTTGAGCGAGGCGCAGGGGCGCCTCGCCGATGTGGTGGAGTGCATCTCGGAAGGTTTCGCGCTGTGGGACCCGGAAGACCGCTTGATCCTGTGCAACGAGAGGTTTCGCCGGCTCTACCCGGGGCTCTACGATCTTCTGCGGCCGGGCCTCGCGTTCGAAGAGTTGGTCCGGGAAGGCCATACGCGTGGCGTCCTGGCGGATCCGGAAGGCGCGCCCGACGCCGCCGAGACGCGAAGCCCGGTGCGCAGTGAGACGCCCCTAAGTGCGTCGGGCTTGCAGCACGCCGACGGTCGCTGGGTGCGGGTTAACTCGCGAAAGACCAGCGCCGACCACGTGGTCATGACGGTTTCCGACGTTTCCGATCGGGAGGAGACCGAGGCGACGATCCGCCGCATGGCCCTGGAGGACGCCCTGACGGCCTTGCCGAACCGGGCGCAGTTCCACATGAGGCTGAACGAAGCGATCGCGCAGAGCGAGAGGAGCGGCCACGTGGTCGGGCTCATGCTGCTCGATCTCGATCGCTTCAAGAACGTCAACGACACCCTGGGGCATCCCGCCGGCGACGAGCTCCTGCGGCAGGTCTCGGTACGGCTGCTTAATTGCGCGCGCCGGACCGATACGGTGGCGCGCCTGGGCGGCGACGAGTTCGCCGTGATCGTCACCAACTGCCGGGACAGCGACGGGGTGACGAACCTGGCCGATCGCATGGTGCGCGAGATCGCGCGCCCGTTCTGGATCGACGAGCACGAGATCCATTCCGGGACGAGCATCGGCATCACGATCTACCCGCAGGACCACGGCGATACCCACCAGCTGCTGTTGAACGCGGATCTCGCGCTCTACCGGGCGAAGGAGATGGGGCGCGGCAGCTGGCAGGTCTACGACGAGGCAATGAACACGGCGGTCAAGGCGCAGCGCCAGCTGGAAAAGGATCTGCGGCTCGCGCTGCAGGGCGGGCAGTTCCACATCGTCTACCAGCCGCGCTTTGAGATCGCCTCGCGCCGGATCGTCGGTGCCGAGGCGCTGCTCCGCTGGCGCCATCCGGAACGCGGCTTGATCCCGCCCTCCGAGTTCATTCCGGTGGCCGAGTCTGCAGGGCTGATCGTTTCGATCACCCAATGGCTGCTGCACGAGGTCTGCCAGCAGAACCGGTCCTGGCAGGAGCAGGGACTCCCGCCGATCTGCGTTTCGGTCAACCTCTCTCCGGTCCACTTCAAGCACCACGAACTGGTCGAGCAGGTCGAGGACGCCCTGCGGGGCGCCGGGCTCGAGTCGCGCTTCCTGGAGCTGGAGATCACGGAAGGCGCGGCGATGGCCGGGGGCGATGCCAGTCTCAGGATCCTCGAGTGCCTCAAGATGATCGGCGTCATGATGTCGATCGACGATTTCGGCACCGGCTATTCCTCGCTCGACCGGCTGAAGAAGTTTCCGGTGGACCGCCTGAAGATCGATCAGTCCTTCGTGCGCGACATCATGACCGATGCCAACGACGCGGCGATCTGCTCGGCCGCGATCCGGCTCGGCCACAGCCTCAACATCGGTGTGATCGCCGAGGGCGTCGAGACCGAGGATCAGCTCCGCTGTCTCGAGGAGCAGGGCTGCGAGGAAGCCCAGGGGTTCCTTTTCAGCAAGCCGCTCGCGCCCGAGGCCTTCGCCGATTTCCTGGGCACCAACGCGGTCAAGATGGAGACGGGCGAGATCGAGACCGCCCGGCACGCGCCTGCCCTCAAGCGCGCGGGTCGCGGGGAATAGGCCAAGAGCCGCCGCGCCTTGCCCGCATTCGCGGCAAGGGCTAGAGATGGGGCAGGCTCCACCCGAACGATCGGCTGTCTCTTGCGCTCCGAACGGCTCTCCCTGGTCTTCTCCTGCCTCGGCCATGGCTACATGCACATGTTTACGGCCTTCTATTTCGTGGTCGTGCTGGCGCTCGAAGAGACCTGGTCGCTGCCCTATCACGAGCTGATCGAGCTGTGGACCCTGGGTGCGCTCCTGGTCGGGTTGGGGGCGATACCGGCCGGCTGGCTGGCCGACCGCTGGTCCTCGACCGGCATGATGGTGGTCTATTTCGTCGGCCTGGGGCTCTCCGGCATCGTCTGCGGGCTGCTCGATCGCCCCGAGGCCTTGCTGTTCGGTCTCGCCGCCCTCGGCCTGTTTGCCTCGATCTACCATCCCGTGGGCATCGCCTGGCTCGTGCGCAGCGCAAAGAACCGGGGGACGGCGCTCGGAATCAACGGAATCTTCGGCAGTCTCGGCGTCGCTCTCGCGGGCCTGACCGCGGGCGTGCTGATCGATGCCTTCGGCTGGCGCGCCGCCTATATCGTGCCCGGGGTGATCGTCCTCCTGACCGGACTCGCCCTGCTGGCCTGCTTGGCGCTCGGCCTGATCGTCGAGAACCGGCACGACCGGCACGCCGAGGCGCCGCCCACGCGCAGGGACATGCTGCGCGTCTATCTCATCCTGGTGCTCACCATGCTGATCATGGGCTTGATCTTTCAAGCCACCCAGGCGGCCATGCCCAAGCTCTTCGACCTGCGCCTCGGCGACCTGGCGGGGCAGGGGACGCTGGGCATCGGCGCGCTCGTCGCCGGGGTCTATGTCGCCGGCGGGTTCATGCAGGTGGTCGGCGGCCGCCTGGCCGACCGCTACCCGCTGAAGCCGATCTACGTCATCGCGTGGTTTTGCCAGCTGCCCGTGCTGCTGGCCATGGCAACGGTCTCCGGCCTGCCGCTGGTCGCGGTGGCGGTGCTGGCCGTCGTGCTGACCGCCGCCGCGGTGCCGGCGGAGAACGTCCTGCTGGCCCGCTATACCCCGCAGCGCCACCGCAGCCTCGCCTTCGGCGTCAAGTTCGTGCTTTCCTTCACGGCGGCGCCTCTGGCCATCAAGCTGGTCGCCTTGGTCCAGGAGCAGACGGCCGAGTTCGTTTGGCTGTTCCTCATCCTCGCCGGCATCGCCGCGATCGCAGCACTGGCCGCCGCCTTCCTGCCGGGCGAGCGGCGCCTTCAGGCCGTGCCCCAGGCGGCGGAGTAGCCCTGTGCCTGTGCCCGTGATCGACCGGATGGATCACCTGGTCCTGACCGCGCGCGACATCGAGACCACCTGCCGTTTCTACGTGTCAGTGCTGGGCATGATCCGCGAGACCTTCGACGGCGGGCGGGTCGCGCTCCGCTTCGGCCGGCAGAAGATCAACGTCCACCCCTACCCGAGCCCGATCGACCTGATCGCCCGTACCGCCGAGCCGGGGACCCTGGATGTCTGCTTCGTCACCGAGACCCCCCTTGCCGAGGTCGTCGCGCATCTGGAAACCTGCGGTGTCGCCGTGATAGCGGGGCCGGGCGAACAAAGCGGCGCCGAAGGGAAGATGCAATCGGTCTACTTCCGGGATCCGGACGGCAACCTGATCGAGGTCTCGAACTACCCGGCGGGTTAGGAGGCCCCTGGCCTAGCTTTCGCCTTCGGCCTCGGCGTGCAGCCAATCATAGAGCGCCCGCGCCGCCTCGGTCAGCGCGACCTGCTCGGGCATGACCGTGTAATAGGCATCGGGCGCGGCAAGGCTGGCCGCAATGGGTCGAACCAGCGACCCGGCTTCGACCAGAGGCTCGACCAGCCGGCGCCAGCCGAGCGCGACACCTTGGCCCGCCTGGGCCGCCTGGATCAGGATCGTGTAGTTGTTGAAGCGGGGCCCCGGAATCTTGGCCGGTGGCATCACGCCCTGGCTCTTGAACCAGTCCCGCCAGGTCAGCCAGGAAGGCTCGCCAGCCTCCTGGTGCAGCAGGCTCGCGCCGAGCAGGTCCGCCGCTTCATGCAGGGCAGGGCCGCCTTCCAGGTAGGTCGGATTGCAGACCGGAAAGATCTCCTCGTCGAACAGCCGTCGGGCATCGAGACCAGGCCAGCGCCCGGTGCCGTAGCGCACCGCGATGTCGATGCCCTCGGCCCGCGGGTCGACCGTCGTGTCGGAGGCGATGAAGCGTAACTCGAGATCGGGATAGGCTGCCTTGAAGCGGTCGATCCGCGGCATCAGCCAGAAGGCCGCGAAGGCAAGGGTCGTGCAGACGGTGACCAGATGGCGTCCCTGGTCGGGCCTGAGCGCGGCCGCGGTCTCCGAGATATGCCCCAGGCCCATGGTGACCGCCGCCCAGAGGCGCTCGCCCTCGGCGGTCAGTCGGACGGCCCGGTGCAGCCGACGGAACAGGGCGACGCCAAGATGATCCTCCAGGCTGCGGATCTGCCGGCTGACCGCGGCCTGGCTGACGCCGAGTTCGACCGCGGCTGCGGTAAAGCTGAGGCGCCGCGCGGCCGCCTCGAAGACCACCAGGGCATTCACGGGGGGCAGCGGCAATTGACGGATTGACATACGCTGAGGTTATGTGATGCGTGAGAATTTGTCCAATTTACAGGATGAGAAAGGCAATACAAATGTATTGGGCGAATGCTCAACCCGTGCCGGAGGCGCCCCCATGACCATGGAGACGAATCTAGAGACTGGTGTTCTGGCGCCTGTTCTGAACCCGATCGAGACCGCTCGGGGGTTGCCCAACCAGGCCTACACATCCGAGGCCTTCGCCCGCCTGGAACGGGACCGGCTGCTGGCCCGCACCTGGACTTGCATCGGCGTGGCCAGCGAGGTGCCCGAGCCCGGTGACGTCAAGCCGATCAATCTGCTGGGTCTTCCGCTCATCCTGCTGCGCGACCGGGCCGGTGCGATTCGGGTCTTCCACAATGTCTGCAGCCACCGTGGGCATGAGCTGGTGACCGAGCCCGGCAAGGTGTCCGCCGTCCTCCGCTGCCCCTACCACGCCTGGGCCTACGGGCTGGACGGGGCGCTGCGCACCACGCCGAACCTCGGCGGCCCGGGCCGGGCGGCCTGTGCCGGCTTCGACAAGGCGCGGTACGGCCTCAAGGCGGTGCGCACGGCGGTCTGGTTCGACGTGGTCTTCGTCAACCTCTCCGGCGAGGCACCGGACTTCGCCGAGCAGGTCGCGCCGCTGGCCGAACGCTGGGCCGCCTTCGATCCGGCCCAGCTGCGCCACGGCGGCGCTGACTCGATCCTGAGCTTCGATCTGAACTGCAACTGGAAGCTGGCGGTCGAGAACTACTGCGAGGCCTACCATCTGCCGACGATCCATCCGGGCCTGAACAGCTATTCCCGCCTGGAGGATCACTACAACATCGAGGAAGACAGCTTCTCCGGCCAGGGCAGCACGGCCTTCGCGCCGCGCCTGCTGGAAGACGGGCCGGAGCTGCCGCGCTTCGCGAAGCTGCCCGCCCACTGGAACGGCCGTGCCGAGTACGTCGCGCTCTTTCCCAACGTGCTGCTCGGCATCCACGACAACCACTTCTACGCGGTCCACATCGAGCCGGTGGCGGCCGGACGCACCAAGGAGCACTTCCACATCTACTACGTTGGCGACGCACCCCTGGGGGCGGACTTCGCGGCCTTGCGCGCCGCCAACGCCGAGGCCTGGCGCGGCATCTTCGAGGAGGACCGCGGCGTGGTCGAATCGATGCAGCGCGGGCGGGCCTCGCCGGCCTTTGACGGCGGCGTATTCTCGCCGGCCATGGATGGTCCGACCCACTGCTTTCACAAGTGGGTCGCGGCCGGGCTTGTGCCAGCAGACCCTGCGGCTCTCGCGGCGGAGTGAGCTTTACTCCGCCGCCTCGGCTTTGCCGGCCTGGCGCAACGCCTGATCCAAATCGGCGATGACGTCCTCGACGGTTTCCAGGCCGATTGAAAGACGGATCACTTCGGGGCCGGCGCCAGCGGCGATTCGCTGCTCTTCGGTCAGCTGCCGGTGGGTGGTCGACGCCGGGTGGAGGATGAGCGAGCGGGTGTCGCCGATGTTGGCGAGGTGCGACAGCAGTTCGCAAGCCTCGACCACGCGCACGCCGGCGTCGTAGCCGCCCTTGATACCGAAGGTGAAGACCGAGCCGGAACCGCCGGAGAGATATTTCTTGCCGAGATCGTGATAGGGGCTCGAGGGCAGCCCGGCGAAGGACACCCAGTCGACCGCCGGATGGCCGTCGAGGAAGGTCGCGACCTTTTCCGCGTTGTGGCAGTGCCGCTCCATTCGGAGGCTGAGCGTCTCGAGGCCGAGCAGGGTCAGGAACGCGTTCATCGGCGCCATGGTTGGCCCCAGGTCGCGCAGGCCGACCGCGTGGGCGTGGGTGGTAAAGGCCATGTCGCCGAAGGTCTCGTAGAAGCTGAGGCCGTGATAGGCCGGCTCCGGCTCGGTCAGGCCGGCGAACTTGTCATTCTGGGCCCAATCGAAGCAGCCGCTGTCGACCACCGCGCCGCCGACCGACGTCCCGTTGCCGGAGAGGAACTTGGTGGTCGAGTGGACCACCAGGTCGGCGCCCCACTCGAAGGGCCGGCAGAGCAGGGGGGTCGCCATGGTGTTGTCGACGATCAACAGGATTCCGGCCTCCTCGGCGATCCTGGCGAGACCTTCCAGGTCGCTGACCACGCCGCCGGGGTTGGCTAGGCTCTCGACAAAGATCGCCTTGCACCTCGGTGTGACGGCTTTCTTGACGGCATCGAGATCGTCGACGTCGACGAAGTCGGCGTGCCAGTCGAACTTCTTGAAGGTTTTGCCGAACTGGGTGATCGAGCCGCCGTAGAGCCGGTTCGAGGCGATGAAGCGGTCGCCGGGTTCCATGAAGGTGAAAAAAGTGAGGATCTGCGCAGCGTGGCCCGAGGCGCAGCAGGTCGCGCCCCGGCCGCCCTCCAGAGCAGCTAGGCGCTCCTCGAGCACCGCGACCGTCGGGTTGGTCAGGCGCGAGTAGATGAAGCCGAAGGTCTGCAGATTGAACAGCGAAGCGGCGTGGTCGACGTCGTAGAAGACGTAGGAGGTGTTCTGGAAGATCGGCGTCTGCCGAGCCCCGGTGACCGGCTCCGGCTGCCCGCCGGCGTGGATCATCCGCGTCTCGAAGCCGTAGTCCTCGTCCTTGCGCTTGGTCATGCGATTCTGAGCCTCCGGCGCTTGCTGGAGATGACCTTGGAGTTGAAGCCGCCCCAGGAGAGCTCGGTGTTGAGCCGGCCGAACTCGATCTTGGGGCAGCGGTCCATGACGACCTCGAGACCGGCCGCCTCGGCCCGCCGCGCCGCTTCGTCGTCGCGCACACCGAGCTGCATCCAGATCACGGAAATGCCTTTCTCGGCGGCCACCGCGAGGGACTGGTCGACAATGGCCCCGGCATCCTTCGATGCGCGGAAGATGTCGACCATGTCGACCGGGCCCGGGATCGAGGCGAGGTCGGCATAGACCGTCTCCCCGAGGATTTCCTCGCCGGCGACCCGCGGGTTCACCGGGACCACACGGTAGCCCTTTTCCTGAAGATACTTCATGGCGAAGTAGCTGGGCCGGTTCCATTTCGGGCTCGCGCCGACCATGGCGATGGTGCGGGTGCGGCGAAGAATGCCGAGAATGTAGCTGTCGGGGTAGCTGTCGTGGTCCATGGCCGCGCGGCGTGTCACCGTCCCCGCCAGACCGGCTCGCGCTTCTCGATGAAGGCGTCGATGCCTTCTTCGGCGTCCTTGGCCAGCATGTTGGTCGTCATGACCTCGCTGGCGTAGGCGTAGGCGGCTTCGAGATCGAGGTCGATCTGGCGGTAGAAGGCCTCCTTGCCGATCTTCAGGGTGAGCGGCGACTTGGCGGCGATCCTGCCGGCCAGCGCGCGGGCCGCCTCGCTCAGGTCCCCCTCGGGTACGGCCTTGTTGATCAGGCCGAGGGAGACGGCGGTCGGGGCGTCGACCATCTCTCCGGTCAGCAGCATCTCCATGGCCTGCTTGCGCGGCACGGCCCGGGTGAGCGCGACCATGGGGGTCGAGCAGAACAGGCCGATGTTGACGCCCGGGGTGCCGAAACGCGCGGTCTCCGTGGCCACCGCGAGGTCGCAGGTCGCGACCAGCTGACAGCCGGCCGCGGTCGCGATGCCGTGGACCTGGGCGATTACCGGCTGAGGCAGGCGGGTCAGGCTGATCATCAGCTGGCTGCACTGCCGGAACACGGCCTGGAAGAAGTCGCGTCCGCCGCCCGAGCGGATCTCCTTCAGGTCGTGGCCGGCGCAGAAGCCCTTGCCATTGGCGGCCAGGATCACGGCGTGGACCGCGGGGTCCTTCTTGATCCGGTCGAGCTCCTCCTGGAGCGCCGCCATCAGGCCGAGGGAAAGCGCGTTGTACTGTCCCGGCCGGTTCAGCGTCAGGGTGGCGATGCCATCCTGGTCCTCGCGAAGCAGAACCGGGTCGTCGGTTGCCAGGGCGGCTGGGGCGGCGGGAGCGGTCATGAGGCGCCTCCTCGTGGCTGGTCGGCGGATCATAGCATCCGATCGAGGGCCTGGAAGCAAGCCGTCTGGCGATAAGGCCTTGGCGTCGTCGCCCGCGAGCGGCTATGAGGTCACGGCCCAACCGACCAATGCCGAGCACAGCGATGTCCAGGATCACTCTAGAAGACGCCAAGGAATTGACCGAGAACGCCCTGCCCTGGGCGCAGGACATGGGCTTCTCTGTCGAGCGCATCGGCAAGGGGTCCTGCACGGTACGCATGCCTTGCAAGCCATCCTTCATTCGCCCCGGCGGGACCGTGGCGGGGCCGCTGATGATGGGTCTCGCCGACTTCGCGGTCTACATTGCGGTGCTCAGCGAAATCGGCCGCGTCGAATTGGCGGTGACCACCAGCCTGAACTGCAACTTCCTGCGGCGTCCCAAGCCGAGGGACATGATCGGCGAGGCCCGCCTGCTGAAGCTCGGCCGACGGCTCGCCTACGGCGAGGTCTCGTTGTTCACGGCGGGAGAAGAAGGCGAGGGGCCGGTGGCCCATGTCACGGCGACCTACTCGATCCCGCCGGAGCGCTGACCGGCCTGTCTATTCCGGCAGCTCCACCGAGAACTTGATGGCCGAGTACCAGGCGATCAGGTCGGCGATGTCGTCGTCGCTCAGGCCTTGGGCGACGATAGACATCTCGCGGTGGTGCCGCTTACCGGAGCGGAAGGCCTCGAGCTGGGCCTTGAGGTAGATGTTGCTCTCGCCCGCGATGTGGGGCACGTCGGGGCGCTTGCTGACGCCGTCGATGCCGTGGCAGACGGCGCACTGCCGGGCCTTGGATCGCCCATCGTCCTTCGAGCCCGCGGCCAGGACCGGGCCGGCGCTTAGCAGGGCCATGATCGCGAGAATGCTCGGGGGGGCTTTCATCGGTGCTCCTGAAAGCAAGCCACCCCCGGCGCGGCCGGCCCCGCCGGGGGTGGGCTGGGTATCGGTGAAGGTACGCTCTAGCGCTCGTAGGAGATACGGTAGATCGCGCCGGCGAAATCGTCCGAGACGAGCAGCGAGCCGTCGGGCAGCGTCGCCACGTCGACCGGGCGGCCGTGGTACTCGCCGGTTTCCGGATCGAGCCAGCCCTCGGCGAAGACCGTCGTCTTGTCGGCGCCGCCTTCATCGTTGAGGCTGGTGAACATGATCCGGGCGCCGATCGGGGTGGTTCGGTTCCAGGAACCGTGCTGCGCCGAGAAGATGCCGCCGCGGTACTCTTCCGGGAACATCCTGCCGTTGTAGAAGGTCATGCCGAGGTCGGCCGCGTGGGCGTCCATCTCGACCTCGGGCGCGACCGCGTCGGCGGGCGGCTCGCTGTCCTTGTACTCCGCGGTGCGAGCCTTGCCGCCGCCGTACCAGGGGAAGCCGAAGTGCTGACCGGGACCGGTGGCGCGGTTCAGCTCGCCCGGCGGTATGTCGTCGCCCATGCCATCGACCTGGTTGTCGGTGAACCAGAGCTGGCCGTTGGCAGGGTTGAAGTCCATGCCCACCGAGTTGCGCACGCCGCGGGCGAAGACCTCGCGGCCGGAGCCGTCGGTGTTGACCCGGATGATCCCGCCGATCCCCGTCTTGTCGTAGAGCCCCATCTTTTCTTCGGGGAAGACGTTGAACGGCTGGCCTAGCGAGACATAGAGCTTGCCGTCCGGCCCGACGCGGCACACCCGCGCCGTGTGGTTGTAGCTCTCCTCGTCCTGGGGGATCAGCTCACCCTTTTTGACCACCAGGAAGGCTGCCACGTCCGGTCCCTCGAAGAAGAATTCGGCGGCCGGGAAGACCAGAACCCGATTCTGCTCGGCGATGTAGAGGAACCCGTCCTTCGAGAAGCAGGGGCCGTTGGGGATCGCGAAATCGATCGACGGCGCGAAGGCCATGACCTGATCGGCGGTCCGGTCACGGTCGCGGTCGACCACGGACCAGACGCTGGTCTTGCGGGTGCCGACGAAGACCACCGTACCCTGGGGCGCCACGGCCATGTGGCGGGCATCGGGAACAACGGCGTAGAGGTCGATCTTGAAGCCGTCCGGCAAGGAGATCCGTTCAAGGTTCTTGCGTAGCTGGTCGGCGCGCTTGCCGGTCTGGTCGATGGTCTCCAGATCCAGCGGCGTGCCTGTGGTCTTGAAGGCTGAAAGCTTTTCCAGGTTGTCCGTCGCGGCGAAGGCCGTGCCGGAGAGCCCCATGGCCAAGACAGACGCCACCATGGCCCTTGTCATTGACATCCTGATTCCTCCCGAGATTGGCAAGGGTTGCAAAGATCTCTTGTTTTCAGAGATTGCCTGCATCTTGACGGCTCGCCAGAGGCATTTCAACCACAGGCCGATGTCTTGGCGACCTCTTCGACCGCAAATCTCGGGGCTTGACGCTGTCCGCCGGGCACCCGACTTCATCCCTGTCGGGTGCCGCGGTGGTGTGCTACAAAAAGTTGCATGAAGATCCGTCGCGGACGGACAACGTATATGGTGGGTGCGGCTGGGATTGAACCAGCGACCCCCGCCGTGTGAAGACGGTGCTCTCCCGCTGAGCTACGCACCCGATATCGCGAAGGATCGGGCGGGAGATGTAAGATAGGCGGGTCTGGGCTGTCAAGTCGGTCCGCTCTCGGGACGAGACGAGGCAGGAGGGCGGAATCAATGACTGAGGAACGGGGCCGCGGCGCGAAGGGCCGCGCCGGGCGGCGAAGGATCCCCGGCCTGCGTGCCGCCGCAGCTTCCCTAGCGCTCCTCGCGGTCTCTTCGCCGCTCAGTGCGGGACAGCCGCTCTCGCTGGATTATCATGTCTACGCCGGCGGTTTCCACGCCGTCTCCTTCAGCACGGTATTCAACATCGAGAAGGAGAGTTACCGCGCCCGGGTCAACCTGCGCAGCAACGGGTTCATCGACCGTTTGTTCAGCTTCTCCATGGAGGCGAAGGCGGACGGCCAAAGCGGCGCGAACGGCATCACGCCAAACTTCTTTCGAACTTCCAACCGGTGGCGGTCGAGCGGCGAGCGTTTCGTAGAGATTTCCTACGACAGTCCGGGCGCCGTGCCCCGAACCGTCGTGGAGCCGCTGCCGAAACTCGACGAACGCGATCCCGTGCCCGACGAACTGCGGCGCAACACGCTGGACCCCCTGAGCGCCATCGTGCAGCTGATCAGCAGCATCAGCGACAGCGAGCGCTGCGAGTCCAAGGCGGCGGTGTTCGACGGTCGCCGGCGCTACGACCTGGCGGCCCGCCACCTCGGCGAGATCGTCCTCCAGGCCAGCGACGTGGCGCCTTATGGCGGCCCGGCGGTAAAGTGCGCGATCACCGTGGAACGCATTGTCGGGCAGTGGAAAAAGAGCAAGCGCTGGCGCGAAGCCGGCCGCCCCACGATCCACGTCTTCCTGGCCCGTCTCGATCCCGATGCGCCCCTCGTGCCGGTTCGAATCGAGGCAAAGAACAGGATCGGCCAGGTGAGGGTTCATCTGGTCGGCAGCGGCGGCACCGCCCTCGCCGAGCGATGATCGCTGCCGTCGAGCCTGATTGACGGCCGAGAGCTGCCCGCGGAGCCGTCGCGCAGTTTACCCGGGGCCCGTGGCCAACGGGTGAACCTTGGGGGCCCCACCGCCATCGGGGCCTCTTCCTCATAGTGCCAAGCACGCACCGGCCTGCCGGGATCGCGCCGGCCGGCCCCAGCCCGCTCTGGTCAGGCAAGAGGTGCCGACGCTAGATTGAACGCTGTTCTCTCCGTCGAACCGAACCCAGAACCAGATGTCGCTGTCCTATCACGAGACCCCTGACACCCCGCGGCGGCAGACCTATTTCTTGCTGGAGGCCGGTCATACCGGTAACCGGGCGGCGCGGGCCTGTGATTGGGTGATGATCGTCCTGATCGTGGCCAATGTGGCGGCCGCCGTTCTGGTAACCGTGGACAGCCTGCGCGCGTCCTACAGCAAGGCCTTCGAGTACTTCGAGATCTTCTCGGTTGCGGTCTTTACCGTCGAGTACCTGCTGCGCCTCTGGGTCTGCGTCGAGCACCCCTCGATCCGGCCCCTGGGGCCGGTCAAGGGGCGGGTCAAGTTCGCGCTGGGGCCCTTCGCCCTGATCGACCTCCTGGCGATCCTGCCATTCTACCTCGCGTTCTTCCTGCCGGCCGCCGACCTGCGCATGTTACGGATTTTCCGCCTGCTGCGCCTCTTGAAGCTGGCGCGCTACTCGCCGGCGCTGGCGACGCTCTGGCGTGTCCTGGTCGACGAGCGCCGGGCGCTGGCCGCGGCCTTGGTCATCATGCTGGGTTTGCTTACGCTGTCCGCCGCGGCCATGTACTACGCCGAGCGCCAGTCCCAGCCCGAGCTCTTCAGTGACATCCCCTCCGCGATGTGGTGGGCGCTGGCGACCTTGACCACGGTCGGTTACGGAGACGTTGTGCCGATCACGCCGCTCGGCCGGGCGATCGGCGGCCTGGTCATGCTGTTCGGCCTGGGCATGTTCGCCCTCCCGATCGGCATCATCGCCTCAGGCTTTGCCAGCGAGATTCATCGCCGCGATTTCGTCGTGACCTGGGGCATGGTGGCCCGGGTGCCGCTCTTCGCCAAGCTGGACGCCTTGTCGGTTTCGAGGATCACCAACCTGCTGCGCGCCAGGGTCGTCGATCCAGACACGATCATCCTGCGCCGGGGCGATCCCGCAGATTCCATGTACTTCATCGCCAGTGGCGAGGTCCGGGTCGAGCTGAGTCCCCGGCCTCTTGATCTGGGCGAGGGTGATTTCTTCGGCGAGATGGCGCTGCTGCAGAAATCGCGGAGAAGAGCGACGGTACGGTCGATCTCGCGATGCCGTCTTCTCGTGCTCGAGGCCGAGGACTTCAACGAGTTGATCGAGTCCGACGGCGATCTCAGGGAAGCCATCAACGAGGTGGCCGAGCGCCGGCTTTCCGACAACGCCGGGTGATCCCAGACGGAGCCTCGAGGATTAGCCGGCACGTCTTGGATGGCCGAGAGCACCGCCTGTGAACAGGCGCTGATCGCCGGATCGGCGGGCCGTCAGTCCTGCGGCATGATGTCGAAAGCGATGCTGATGCGGGTCTGGTCCGAGGAGAACGGCAGGGTCCGGTGCGGGAGGTAGGAGGGGAAGAGCAGCATCAGGCCCTCCTGTGGCCGGATCAGCTTGATCGGCGGCTCACGCTCGGTGGCGTGGCGCAGCAGCGGCCGGCCGAATTCGATCCAGCCGGCTTGTTCCGCGCCTTCGTCCTCGATCAGGTCGGGCAGGGCGGCGTAGTAGACGCCGCTCAGCCAGCCCGAAGGATGGATGTGGGGAATCTGGAAGCCCTGCCGTTCCATGACGACTGCCCAGGCGGTCAGAATCCAGGACTGTGGCGGACGGGCCAGGAAGGGGTGGGCCGGGTCGGGCGGCAGCGCTCTGCCGTAGTCTTCGATCGCGGCGCAGATCATGGCCTCCAGCTGGGCGACCGGCCCCTTGGGCTCGATCAGGAGCTCGGCGCTGTGCCGGCCCTCCCGGGTCGCCCGGCCCTGGGGCTCGTACTTCAGGGTCGGGTGGTCGAGGACGTGACGCGCCAGGTCGCGATTGAACGCCGCCAGGCTCTCGTACTCAGGGGCCCGGTCCCATAGCTTCGGCAGGATGAGGCGGTCGTAGTCGGCCAGCGCGTCGAGCTCCGTTTCGCGGCCGAGCGCGGCCAGTGCGGTGGTCTTGAGCGCCAGGGCCTCGGTGTGGCCGGGATGCCGCGCGAGGCAGGCGTCGCAGCTGGCGAGCGCGCCCGCGGCGTCGGATAGCTCGAGTTGCAGGTCGGCCGTCAGGCAATAGGCGTGCGCCGCGTCAGGAGCGCGCGCCGTGACCTCGCGGCACGCCGCGAGCGCCCGGTCGAGACGCTCGCCCCTCCTGGCGGAGGTCACCACGCAAGACAGGGCCTGCACGTTGCGCGGCGCCAGTTCCAAGGCATGAAGCGCGGTTTCGATGGCCTCCTGCGCCTTGCCCAGCTTGCCGAGCGACAAGGAGAGATGGCACAGCGCGGGGATGAAGTCCGGCTTCAGCTCGAGCGCCTGGCGGCACGCTTCGACAGCCTCGTCCTCGCGACCCAACTCCGTCAGGGTGCTGCCCAGATTGCACAGCACGCCGTAGTGGTCGGGCTTGAGCGCCAGGGCCCGACGGTAGAACTCCTCGGCCTCCTCCGGGCGGCCGGCCGCCTTGAGCGTATTGCCGAGGTTGGCCAGGGCGGCGGGAAACCCCGGCTTCAGGCCTATGGCCTGACGATAGGCCTGCTCGGCTTCCCCAAACCGGCCGACCATCTCCATCACAATTCCGTGATTGAAATGGGCGTCGGCGAAGTCGGGTGCGATCCGCAGAGCTTGGCGGTAGGTTTCGATCGCCTCGTTGACCCGGCCGATCTGCTTTAACGCGATGCCAAGGTTGCAGAGTATCCCGGCGTTCCGCGGCGCCATGGCGGACGCGCGGCGATAGGCGGCAATTGCAGGCTCTAGGCGTCCTGCGCGGTGTAGAGCGACGGCCTGCTGAAAGGGGTCTGGGTCCGCGTGCATGATAGGTCTTCGGTACCAGATATGGTCGGCTTGCCTCGTTCGGCTAAGCCCGATGCTTTCCCCGAAGCCGGTCAAAAGCAAGCGTTTAGCGGCCAAGCGGCACGATCGCGGCATCGATAAACTGTTAGAGCGTTGACCGGATTTCGGCATAGAATGAATGGGTTAAGCATTGTAAACGAGAGCCGCTCGATGCCCGTGGGAGGCGCCGAATCACGAGGCCGAAGGGGGAAGGCCGACTTGCCAACGGGTAGTTGTTGCGACACAGTTATTCCCGTATAGGGGGAGTACGGGGGCGGAATGCTCGCAGAGAACATTCTTCGCTGGTTGTGTTTTGACCGGCCCGCCGGCGGCTCGGCCGAAGCCGGTGAGATCCGCAGTCAGCAACTGGCGTACTTCGTGCGCAACGTGCCGATCAACTCGGCGGCCAACCTGGCCAATTCGCTGATTGCGGCGGCGATCGTCTGGCCCTTCGTGCCGAAGGCGCTGATCCTGGCTTGGCTGCTCCCTTCCTGGATCTTCGTGATTTGGCATCTGCGCAAGTGGCAGGCGAACCGGCGCCGCCGCAAGCCGGCCTGGGTATCGCGGCGAGGTCCGCGGAGGGCAGCCTTCTGGGCGGCGATTCCCGGCCTGTTCTGGGGCTGCACCGCGATCTTCGTTTCCTATCTGCCGCCATCCCATTGGCTGCTCCTCATGGTGATGTGCGTCGGCATGACCGCTGGCGCGGCGGCGACCTTGGCATCGGTGCCGGCCGCGGCCTCCGCGTTCATCGTTTCCGTCTGCCTCCCGTGGCTGGTTCACTTCTTGTTGCAGGACGATCCCTACTTCCTGTCCGTGACCTTCATGATCGTCATCTTCATGCTGGCCATGTTGGCGACGACCCGCAGTGTCTTCTCCGCGATCATCGAGGGAATCCGGGTCCGGCATAAGAACGCGGCTCTGCTGCAGCAGTTCCGCGCCGAGCGCGACGAGTGGCTGGAAATCTCGGACACCGCCGAGGCCTTCGCGCTGTTCGACGGCGACGATCGTCTGCTGCTTTGCAACGAGAGCTATCGGCGCCTTCTCTCCCTGCCGGAGCACAGCCTGAAACGGGGCACCAGTTCCGAGGAACTGATGCGGCTCTCCTCGGCGCCCTTGGACCATGCGGGCGACGCGGTCGGCCACCGCGCGGCGCAGGACCCGCAGGCGCGGTCGAACACGATCGAGCATCTGTCCAACGGACGCTGGCTCAGAACATCGGACCGCAGAACGACCGGCGGCCGGCGGCTGGTCCTCCACGTCGACGTGACGGAGCTGAAGGACCGCGAACAGGCCCTGATCGAGATGCACCATGAGCTTCAGCGGAGCGAAAGGAGACTGCAGGACGTCGCCGAGGCTTCGGTCGACTGGTTCTGGGAGATGGACCAGGACCTTCGCTTCACTTTCATGTCGCGCAACATCGAGCGGCTCGCCGGCGTCTCGGCCGAGGCGCTGCGTGGCAAGACCCTGGGCGACGTCTTGACCGTCGACCGGACGACCGAGGCCTGGCGCCAACAGGAGCAGTCATTCGCGGCGCGCAAGCCGTTCCGCAACTACGTCCATGGCGGTATCGGCAAGGATAGCGAGTGGCGCTGGATAAGGCTGAGCGGGGTCCCCGTGCTGGGCGAGGACGGCGGGTTCCGCGGCTATCGCGGTTCGGGCAGCGACGTCACCAAGGAGGTCGAGGCCCTGGAGGCCCTGCGCGTCAGCGAGGAGCAGCTTCGGCTGGTCACCGACAGCCTTCCGGTCCTGATCTGCTACATGGACCGCGAGTGCCGTTACCTCTTCGCGAACAAGACCTGCGCCGAATGGTACGCGCGTCCGCGGGAGAAGATCGTCGGACACGAGGCTTCCGAGATCCACGGCGAGAGCTTCGCGAACTTCAAGCCGCACATCGAACGGGTCCTCGCCGGCGAGTCCGTCACGTTCGAGTTGACCAACACGTACAACGACGGCCGTCGCCGCGACGTCCAGCTGATCTATGTCCCTCACTTCAGCGATAGCGGCAAAGTCGACGGCTTTATCGCGCTCGCCGAGGACACCACGGAGCGCAGGCTGATTGAGGCCGAGCGGGAACAGGCGAAGCGGGCCTTGCACGACCGGGAGACCCGGTTGCACGAGCTGCAACGGCAACTCGACCAAGTCTCGCGGCTCCATGCCCTGGGCCAGCTGTCTTCCGCCCTGGCCCACGAGCTCAACCAGCCGCTCGCCGCCATCGTCAACTATGTGAGCGCAGGAGCGCGCTTGCTGGACCGGGACGAGGCGCAGCGGGAGCGGATCCGTGAACTGCTCGAGAAAGCGGTAACGCAGGCCGGTCGGGCCGGCGATGTGATCCGGCGTCTGCGCGGCCTCTTCGAGTCCGGCGAGCGGGAAGCCGCGCCCCACGACATCAATGATGTGGTCGAGGACGCCGCCGCGCTGGCGCTGATCGACACGCCCGCGAGGGGCATCGCCTTCGACCTCAGGCTCGCCCAAGACCTGCCGACCGTAATGATCGACCGCATTCAGATACAGCAGGTCGTTCTCAATCTCGTCCGGAATGCGGTGGACGCGCTGCAGGGCGAGGACCGCAGGTCTCTGGTCATCGAAACGGCGCAAGGGCCGGACCAAGAGGTCATCGTTTCGATCAGCGATTCCGGTCCTGGGCTGCCGGATGAGATCGCCGCCAGACTCTTCGAGCCCTTCGTCTCCAGCAAAGCCAACGGCATGGGGCTGGGACTGTCGATAAGTCAGCGGATCATCGACGCCCATGAAGGACGGATCTGGACGGAATCCGTGAAGCCGCAGGGCACTCGTTTCAGGTTCACGCTCCCGGCGGGGCAACTGGCCGAGGCTGCGGAATGAGCCAGGTACCTCTGGTCTACATCGTCGACGACCATCCGGCGGTACGGGAAAGCCTGGTCGCCCTGCTCGAGTCGGCCGGCCTCGAGCCGCTGGCATTTCCCTGCGCGGAAGACTTTCTCGCAGCCCTGGAGCCCGACCGGCACGGCTGCCTGTTGCTCGATTTGCGGCTGCCGGACATGAGCGGACTGGAGCTTCAGCGACGGCTGACGAAGACCGGCGCCCGACTGCGCACGATCATGATCTCCGGACACGGGGACGTGCCGCTCGCGGTTCAGGCGATGAAGGCCGGGGCCGTCGACTTCATCGAGAAGCCTTGCTCCGACACGGTGATCCTTTCAGCAGTGCGCCAGGCGCTGGACGAGATCAACCGCGCGAAGGCAGTGGAAGCGACCCGCCTCGAAGCCTCGCGTCGGTTCGAGCAGCTGACGCCGCGCGAGATGGAGGTTCTGAAGGCGCTGGTCAGCGGTCAGCCCAACAAGCAGATCGCTCACCAGCTCGAGATCAGCCCCCGCACCGTGGAGATCCACCGGGCGCGCGTCATGTCGAAGATGGCGGCACCCAGTCTGTCGCACCTGGTGAGGATGGCGATGGCCATCGGGATCGATGAGAACAACCCGGAAGGCTGAGCGCGGCTTGGCTCGGTTCGTCGCAAGGCATAAAGCGCTCGGCATCTTAGAGGGGCGAGCGCTACGCCCGGGCCTCGAAGGGCGAGAAGAGGCGGTTGACGGAGCGCCCTAGCCGCGGGCCCGTGCGGCCGCTGTCCGTGATTCTATTCGACCGGAACCAATTCAGGGCATAGAGTTAACCGATTAGGGTCCGCAACAAATGCTGTTCGGTATCAACCGAAGTATTTCCTCTCTTCAAGCCAAGATCCGAGAAAGTGGGAAAGCCGAGGATCTTCATTATCGACGACGACGAGGCCGTCCGGGATTCTCTTAGAGCTTTGCTCGAGTCCACGCATATGTCCGTCGAAACCTACGCCTCGGGGCGTGAATTCCTCGAGTCCTATCGCAACCGTGCTCCCGGCTGCGTGGTGCTGGACATGGATCTGCCTCACATGAGTGGTCTCGAGGTGGTCGAGGTCCTCGCCGCGCGCGACGATTCGATCCCGGTCATTGTTATGACGGGGCGTTCGGAAAAAGCACTCCAACGGCGTTATCGGCGCGGCGGCGTCACGGCTCTCCTGGAGAAGCCGACGTCGGAAGGGGCCTTGCTCGAGGCGATCGACCAGGCGCTTTCCCGCTATCGGTCCGGTTCGGCCGGTACCGCATGAAAATGCTCGCTGGAAGCGGCGAGGCACGCGCTTACAAATGCAGCATAAATGCAATCTACAATCATAGTATGAGTTAAATATTATACGTACTATCCCGAATATCCACAACTCAAGGTATGTGGTTGGTTCGGCTCGATAGTAAGTGAATGGCGGTCTATTCGCCAAAGGGAGTTCAATGTTCAAGGAGAAAACAAAGCCTCAACGGGCTCGATCTCTGGTACATAGCCCGCCGATCGTTTCCTTGGCGCGGCGTCTCGAAGGGATCTACCGAGAGTTGGAGGGGCGGGACGTCGCCACCCTCGGTCCGGAGATCCTGGCACTGGAGCAGGAGATTGCCGACAGTCCGGCGACCGGTCTCCAGGAAGCGGCGATCCAGGTTATGCTGGCGGCGGCCTATGTGGAGCGGCTGCGCGAGGACCTCGTGGACGACACGGAAGACGCGCTCGACAAGATGCAGCGTTTGATGTGTTCGGCCCTGTCGGCCATCGTCAGGGAGTCGGGGGTCGATCTGGACGATGTCGGCGGGCAGCGTTACGCGCCAGAGTATCAGGATTCCCTCTGGCGCTTCCCGAAACCGCACTGACGTTCAATCGAGCGCGCCCGGTTTGCCGGGGCGGCGCTGGCTTTAGTCTTGCCGGAAACGGTCGTCATGGCCGTCGAGAGCTGTCCCCCGGTACGCGAAGGTTGCATCGATCCTGTCGAGCAGGTGCTGCCCGCCCGTGGTCGGCGGATAGCGGGCCGGGCGCTGCGGCGAAACGCAGGTCTCCAGGCAGGCCAGGGCCGCGTCGAAGTCCGGATCGAAGAAGAACGGCAGCGAATAGCGGTCGTGTCCCGAAAGATTGATGACCCGGTGCCGGGTGGACGCGTAGAGATCGTTGCTCCAGCGCGCCATCATGTCGCCGATGTTGACCACGAAACTTCCTTCGACCGGCGGCGCGTCGACCCAGGTGCCGGCGCAGTTCTGCACTTGCAGGCCTCCGCTCGCGTCCTGAGCCAGGATCGTCAGGCAGCCGAAGTCGGTGTGGGCCCCGGCGCCGAGGCGCTTCTCGGTGATTCTGCCGCTTTGCGGCGGGTAGTGCAGGGGGCCAAGGGTTGCCATCGGACCGGTCAGCTTATCCTCGAAGAAGTCCTCGCGGAGGCCGAGCGCCAGGGCGAAGGCGGCCATGAGATCTCGGCCAAGGCTGGACAGCGCCGCATAGTAGTCTTCCATGACCTCGCGCCAGCCGGGCAGGTTCGAGGGCCACTGGTTGGGGCCGTGCAAGGGGGTTCCGGCGAGCACCAGCGGATGGTCGGCTGCGAGGTCGCGACCAATCTTGATCCCTTCCTTGAAATCCCCCGCTGCGGTCTGCTGGGCCGGATCGAGGTTCTCTCCGCCGAGCGCGAAGTAGCCGCGATGGCAGGGCGACCGGGCGATCGAGATCAGGGCCTTCTCCGCTGAAGGCAGCTGAAAGAACCTCTTGGCCTGGGCGAAAGCCGCTTCGACGAGCGCGCGTGGCACACCGTGATTGACGACGTAGAAGAACCCGATGTTCCGGCATGCCCGGTCGATCTCGGCCGCGACCCGGCGCCGGTCCGCCGCGGTGCCGGAACGGAACAGCCCGAAGTCGACCAGCGGGATCTTCTCCAGGGGAAGGCGCTGCGCCACCAGAGTCGCGTCTATCGGCCGCTTCTGCACTGTCATCCTGCCTCGTCCCGGGAACGCCCCTGCCGACGCGTGGACGCCCCCGTTCGAACCCTCGTCATAGGATACACCCAAACCTTCCGGCCGCCGCCCGCTTCTCTGAGATGATGACCGGGGCATCACTGGGCAAGACCCTCGCGGCCTCACCGAGCGCGATCGGCGGCGGCGACGCGGCGCCCAAGGGAGATTGCAGCGGCGATGCTTGTGAACCATCCTGGCGCCGGGACTTCGCCGGACAAGGGTGACAGATGGTCGATTTCATTTTCATGCTGACCCGCAAGGACCGCACGGTGGAGGACTGTCTCGAGATCGTCGACCTGATCCAGCCTCTGGGCATAGAGCATATCGGTTTCAAGGACATCGGCGTTGAGCCCGCGACCCTGGCGGCGCTCAACCGCCGGATCAAGCAATCGGGCGCGACCAGTTACATGGAGGTGGTCAGCACCGCGCCGCAGGACAGTCTGCGCTCGGCCAAGACCGCGCGTGCGATCGGCGTCGATTGCCTTCTGGGCGGGACCGAGGCCGAGCAGATGCTGGACGTGCTCGGCGGCTCGGCGATCGCTTACTTTCCCTTTCCCGGGCGGCCCGCCGGGCACCCGACCAGGCTGGGCGGCGGCACCGCCGAGGTCGCCGAGGACTGCCGGCGTTTCTCGGTGCTCGGCTGCGCCGGTGTCGACCTGCTGGCTTACCGGGCGAGCGAGGCCGACCCGCTCGACCTGGTCCGCGCGGCGCGCGACGCGACGGACGGTAAGCTGATCGTGGCGGGCAGCGTCGATTCCGCCGCCCGGATCAGAGCTTTGGCGGCGGCCGGCGCCGACGCCTTCACGATCGGCTCGGCGGTCTTCGACGGGGCCTTCTCACCCCGGAAAGGGGCCACCACCTCCCAACTGCGCGACATTCTGGCCGCTTGCCCCTAAGCTTGCGCACCCGCCAGATGGAGCGGCCGCGGACCGGGACGAAAGATGGCCGGACGGAAAGAGTGCCTGTTAGGCGTTGATCTGGGCGCCGGAAGCCTAAAGGCGACCGTGGTGTCTGAACGCGGCCAGGTCCTCGGCGAGGCCGCCGAGGCGATCGAAACCGCCAGCCCGCGAGCCGGCTGGTCCGAGCAGGACCCCGCTGACTGGTATGCTGCGCTCTGCCGTGCCGTGCCGGAAGCCCTTCAAATTGCCCGGGTGCCGGCAGCCCGCCTCGCTGCGGTCGGTTTCTCCGCGGGGGCCCATACCCAGGTCCTGACCGACCGCGAGGGCCGCGTGATTCGTCCGGCGATTCTGTGGAGCGACCAGCGCAGCGCGGCCGAGTCAGAGGCGCTGCATCGGCGCGCCGGCGAGCGGATCGTCGCGATCGGATTCAATCGGGTCAATCCGACCTGGACCCTAGCGCAGCTTCATTGGATCAAGCACCGGGAACCGGAATCGGCGGCCCGTGTCGCCCGGCTCTTCCTTGCCAAGGACTACCTCAGGCACAGGGTGACCGGGGACTGGCACACCGACGTCAGCGACGCGGTCGGAACCCTGATGGCCGACTCCGCCCGAGGCCAATGGTCGGCGGAGCTCTGCGATCTGATCGACTGGCCGATCGAAACCCTGCCGCCGATCGTCCGTCCGGACACCCTGGTCGGGAGGGTCACCGAGTCGGCCGCCGCCGAGACCGGTCTGGTCGCGGGCACGCCCGTGGCCGCCGGCAGCAACGACACGACGGTGGAGCTCTTCGGCGCCGGGGCGGTCCGCGAAGGGCAGGGGGCGATCAAGCTGGCCACTGCCGGGGTCCTGTTCGGCGTGACCAAGGGGCCCAGCGTCTATCCGCCGGTCTCCTGCTATCCCCACGTGATCGAGGGGCTCTACTTCACGGCGACCGGCACCAACTCCTGCGCCTCTTCCCATCGCTGGCTGCGCGATCTCCTTTTCCCGGCCGGCAGCGGCCCGGGCGACGGCTACGCCGAGATGGACGCCCTCGCGGCCTCGGTGGGCGCCGGCGCCGAAGGCCTGATCTTTCATCCCTACCTTCAGGGCGAGCGCGCACCCTACTGGGACCCCTTTCTCAGGAGCCATTTCCTCGGGCTCACCCTGCGCCACGGGCGGGCGCACTTCGCCCGCGCCCTCTACGAGGGCATCGCCTTTTCCTTCCGTGACATGCTCGAGGCCATGCCGCCCGAGGCGCGCTTCGACGAGATGCGGATCATCGGCGGCGGCGCCCGCAGCGCGACCTGGCGCCAGATCATGAGCGACGTCTTGGGCCGGGAGATCTGCCGCCCGGCCCAGGGCGACGCCTCCTACGGCGCCGCGCTTATCGCCGGCGTCGGCGCCGGGGTCTTCGGCTCGCTGTCGGAGGCTGCCGAGCTCTGCGCGCCGGTCATCGACCGTGCCCGGCCCGAAGCGGAGCGTCACGACCTCTATTCGAAGCTCTTCGCGGTCTACAAGGAGGCCCAGGCCGGGCTCGCGCCGCTGGATCACCAGCTCCATGGTCTGTTCGAAGCCTAGAGCGGATCATGTTTTGACGGAAGTCGCCGCCCCGGCCAGATGCCTCAATAGACCTCCATGTACTCGCTGCGCTCCCAGTCCGTGACGTGACTTTGGAAACGGGCGAGCTCGGCTCGCTTGACCGTGGTGAAGACCTTGACGAAATCCTCCCCGAGCAGCGCGCGCATCTCCGCGTCCGCCTCCAGACCGGCGAGCGCGCGGTCCAGATCTGACGGCAGCTTCTCGAGGCCCTGGTTCTCTTCGGCGGGGCCGTCGACCGGCGGTCGCAGGGCCCGGCCTTCCTTAAGTCCCAGCAGGCCGGCGGCGAGCACGCCGGCGGCCGTCAGGTAAGGATTGCTGAGGCCGGAGGCGGCGCGCATTTCGACATGGGCGTTGTCGTCGCCGACGTCCTTGAGCCGGACCATGGCGGTGCGGTCTTCGACCCCCCAGGAGACATTGGAGGGGGCGAAGGTATGGGGCTTGAGCCGCCGATAGCAGTTCGGCGTCGGCCCGATCAGGGGCATCAGCGCGCCGGCGTGGGCCAGAATTCCCTCGGTGAAATGCCCCATGCGTTCGGCGATGGCGCTCCGGTTGCCGTCGTCCGCAAAGGCGCTCCTGCCGGTCTCCCGGTCGAGCAGGCTCATGTGGACGTGGCAGCCGCAGCCGGCCATGTCCGTGGCCGGCTTCGACATGAAGGTCGCGAGGTAGCCGGCCCGGTGGGCCAGCTCCTTGATGGCGTTCTTGAAGGTGAAGGCCTTGTCGGCGCCGGCCAATCCGATCGCCGGCCCGAAATTGATCTCGTACTGGGACGGCGCGTACTCGCAGTTGTGGGTAATCACGTCGATGCCGATGCCCTGCAAGTGATCGAGCAGCGTGTCGAGGAAGGGAACGTACTGGTTCCTCACGGTGTTGAAGATATGGACACCGCCGAACAGCGGTTCCCGGGTCTCCGCGTTCAGCAGGTAGAACTCGAACTCGTGGCCCATCATGACGTGGAAGCCGAGCTCGGCCGCGTGGTCGAGAACCTTCTTGAGCACGCTGCGCGGCGTGGCCGGGATCGGCTCTTCCGGCGCCCAGCGGGCGTCGCAGATCACCTTGGCCGTCCCCTCGAGCCAGGGCACGAGCCTGACCGTGGAGGGGTCGGGCACCAGCTGCTGGTCGCGGTAGCTGATCTCCTCGTGCAGTCCGCTGCCGCCGATCACGCCGGAGGCGCTGTCCAAGCCGACGACGCCGCCGTAGAGGTTCAGACCTCTGCGCGCGTAGCGCTCGACCTGGTCGATCGGTACGACCTTGGTGCGGCTCGTGCCGTGTAGGTCCGGCAGCTCGAAGCGCAGGTAGCGGACGTGCCTCGCTCTCAGCTCTTCGATCATCGCGGCGATGGGATCCGATGCGGCCATGTCTTCCCCTCCCTCGGCAACGTGAGCCCCGGGCGCCGACGCCGGGCCGCCGCCGCGGTCAAATCTAGCGTTGCGGCGCCGGTTCCCGAAACGCCAAATATGCGGAGCGGCGCAAGCGACCGGCCAGGCCGATCAGCGGCCGAGGACCGCGGGAAGAGGAGGAAATCGGGATGTTGTCACCACAGGGGCGCGTGATCATGGTTTCGGGAGCCAATCGGGGCATCGGGCAGGCTATTGCCCGCGCGCTGCACGGGAAGGGCTACAGCCTGTCGCTCGGGGCGCGCAGCCTTGAGGCACTGGAAGAGGCGACGGCCGACTTCGACCGGGCGCGCGTTGCCCGGCACCGCTACGAGGCGCGGGACCGCGCCGCTGCTGCCGCATGGGTCGAGGCCACGGCGGCGCGCTTCGGCCGGATCGACGGCCTGGTCAATGCCGCCGGCATACTTCTGTCGGCCGGCATCGAAGACGACGCGGAGCAGCGCTACGACGAACTCTGGGCGGTGAACGTCATGGGTCCCCTGGCCCTGACCCGCTTGGCGCTGCCCCATCTCCGGGCCGTGGGCAGCGGACGGATCGTCAACCTCGCCTCCCTGTCGGGCAAGCGGGTCGCCGGGGACAACGCCGCCTATCCGCTGAGCAAGTTCGCGGTGGTCGCGCTCAGCCACGCAACCCGGCGGGCCGGTTGGGAGGACGGGGTGCGCGTGACGGCGCTCTGCCCGGGCTACGTCGCCACCGACATGGTCAGCGACGTCGCGGACCCGCCGGCCGAGGCGATGATCCAGCCCGCCGATCTGGCCGAACTGGCGGCGACCGTCATCGCCCTGCCGAACACGGCGTCGGTGGCGGAACTCCTGGTCAGCTGCCGCTTCGAGGACAGCCTCTAGGGTGGGGCATAAAGCAAAATAAAGTAAAATTTGTTCAAAATTGAGTATTAAATTAAGTAACTGTTGACAAAAAACAATTGCCGGCGGTAATTTGTGAAACAACGGTAAATTTTCTTTTACTATCAAGTGGCTTCTGTTAGAAAACCCCACAATAAACGGGAAAAGAAGCCAGAGAGTAGCTGTGCTCACCCAATTCCAATGCGCGCGAGAGGCGCCGAACGATGGACCCGAGGTCGGCCAACAGTCCGCTGGACTGTTGCGCTCGTCATCGGCTTCTCCGTTCCTGTCCGTGGTCGCCCAAGCCGCTACCGGTGCTCCCGTCAATGCAGCCTCAAATAGTAACCTGCAAGATAATATTAAGCGCAGGCTTGTAGAAACGAGGGTTGGGATCCCCGGACGAGGGGTCTCGTGATGATGGTGACCTGGTCAGGAAAGCGAGGCCGGGACGTGGCCCTTACGAACGAACCCGAGTCGAAGGCGGTCGGTGAGGCTTTGCCGGCCGGCGGATCGGGTTCCGTGAACTTGTGGCGCCTCTACCGGCATCTCGGGCGCCGGTCCCTGGCGGCTCTCTGGCGCCGCCTGCGTCTCGACCGAGAGAGCATGCCGAGCCGTGACCGCTATCTCGTCATGCTGGTCTTCGTCGTCGGCGTGGTCTTCGCCACCGCGGGGTTCTTCGCGGTCGGCCATCACTTCCAAGGCAAGGCGCAGCGCGAATTCGAGGGACCGGCGCGGCAGTTTACGGCGGTCCTGACCCGCGCGCTGGATGGGTATCTCGGCTCGCTCAATGCCGTGCGCGCCTTCATGACCGCGTCCAACGACGTCGGCCGCTGGGAGTTCTTCGAGTACACGCGCGAAAACTTGCCGCGCTATCCGGGAACCCGCTCGCTCGAGTGGATCCCGCGGATCACCGAACAGGAGCGCGTGCCCTTCGAGCGCATGGCGCGCGATGACGGCCTCTTCGGCTTTCTCTTCACCGAACGGGACCGGGCGGGTCTCTCGGTCACCGCCCAGCGCCGGCCGCATCACTATCCGATCTATTTCGTCGAGCCGTTCAACGGTAACGAAGACCGGCTGGGGTTGGACCTCGCAGCCGACGCGACCGTGGTCGAGGTGCTGCATTTGGCGCGTGACGTCGGCAGCGCCGTCGCGACTCGTCATAGCGCGAAACAGCCTTCCTTCGCGGTGGTCTTGCCGATCTATCGTGACAACAAGGTGCCGGATACGGTTCAGGGTCGGCGCGACAACCTGCTCGGTTTCGTTCGCGGCATCTTCGATATCGGGGCCATCGTCGGCGACGCCTGGCCGGATCTCGTCAACCTATCGGGTTTCGACGTCTACCTCTTCGATACCGACGACACCAAAGGGGCGCGGACGCTGTATTATCATCCGTCTCCGCTGCGTGACGCCGCGCCTATTCCGCTGCCGGAAACCGAGGTTCTGCGCGGCCTCTATACCGCAGCCACCTACGGCCTGGCGGGCTGGGATTGGCTCATCGTGGTCAAGGCCGTCTCGAGCCCCTTCACCTACAACGTCGGGATGGCGGCCTGGGGCTTCTGGGCCATCAGCCTCCTGTTGACCTCCTTGCTTCTGCAGCACCTGGTCAGCGCCCAGACACGCACCAAGGAAATCGAGCAATCAGTCACGGCGCGCACGGCAGAGCTCTCGCTGGCGAACGCTTTCCTGAAGGAAGAGATCGACGAGCGGGTCCGGATCGAGGAGGAACTCCGCGCCGCCAAGGACCAGGCCGAAGCGGCGACCCGCACCAAGGCCGAATTCCTGGCGATGATGAGCCACGAGCTGAGGACGCCGCTCAATGCCGTCATCGGCTTCTCTGAGATCATCGGCCGGGAATCCCTGGGGCCGGTGGGCCACTCCCAGTACCGGGACTACGCCGAGGATATCCGCCTCAGCGGCACCCACCTTCTGACCCTGATCAACGATATCCTCGATCTTTCCAAGATCGAAGGTAAACGCTTTGAGCTGCAGGACGAGGTCGTCGACCTCTCGGCGATCCTCGGCAGCGTCTATCCGCTGTTGAAGCCGAAGATCGAGGACGGCGCGCTCTCGTTCCGGCGTAGCTTCGACACGCCGCGCCACCGGCTGCGCGCCGACGAGCGGGCCTTGCGCCAGATCCTGATGAACCTGCTTTCGAACGCGATAAAGTTCACGCCCAAGGGCGGAAGGATTTCGGTCGGCACCCAGCTCGACGACACCGGGCGGTTTCTGATCACGGTGTCGGATACCGGGATCGGCATTGCCGAACACGACATCAAGGCGGCCCTGCAACCCTTCAACCAGGTCGACAGCTCGCTGTCCCGCCGCTACGAGGGCACCGGCCTGGGTCTGCCCCTTTCCCAGCGGCTCATGCGGCTGCACGACGGCGTGCTGGAGATCGACAGCTCTTTGGGGCAGGGCACGAGGATCACGCTGATCTTTCCGAGTGACCGCGTGGTCGAGATGCCGCCTCTGAGCATCGTGGCTGATGACGAGGACGAGGATCTCGGCCCCAATGTGCCGCGCCTGCACGCGCGGCGCGGTCGGCGGCGCTGAGGACGCCCGCCATGACCAGCAGCCGACAGCCGTTCTCTAGGTGTTTGCCCCGCTCGGGGCGGCGGGTACCAATCCTTAAGACTTGTTTGATAGGCCAGCAACGCCGCCGTGTCCGGAACGAGAGGCGTTCCACGATAGCTTGCGTCACGGTGTTCAACCTCAAGTTTTTGGCTTAGCGACTTAGGCCGATCGACCGATGCCGACCGATTTTCAGCAACGGGATGAAGCTTGGCGATGGGCCGCCCCATGCCGCCGGGCACTGCTTGTCGGCGCCACCTGCCTGGCGCTCGGCGCCTGCTCCTTGCTGCCGGTCAGCCTGCCCGGCTCGCCCGCCAAGCCCGCCCAGCCGGAAAAGACCCGACCGTCCACCACGGAAAGGCCTCTCGACTATAGCCGCCTGTCGACGGCGGCCATCAACGATCCCTCGGCCATCGCCAAGGCCCAGACGCTCCTGGTCGACCTCGGCTACAAGGCCGGCGCGATCGACGGCCTGATGGGGCCGAAGACCAGGCGCGCGATCATGCGCTTTCAGGGCGAAGCGGGGATCGCCCGCGACGGCCGTGTCAGCGAGGCTCTGCTGGCGCGTCTGCGCGCCCAGCGCGAGGGGCGCTGGAGCCGGTCCGGGACCGACAAGGATCAGTTACCCGCCTACCGGGCGGGGACCCGGTTCGTCTACTCGGACGGCCGGGTGTTCACCATCGAGTCGGCGGACGGCGACTTCCTTCTGTGGCGCTCCAACCGGGGCGAGGAGATCAGCAGCTACCGGAACTTCATCCTTCCCCCGCTTGCCTGGTCCGACGAGCTCGGCCGGGGCATGCGGAGCTTCGAACTGAATCCCTCGGCCCTCTGGCCTCTGCGTTCCGGCGCCAACATTGGCTTTTCCGCCAGGCACCTGGTGAACAAGGCGAAGGAACCCGACGAGCGCATTATGGTCGTCGAGGAGTGGCGCTGCGAAATCGGCGAGGAAACCGAGGTCACGGTGGTAGCTGGGCGCTTCGACACCCTGGAGATCGCCTGCAGCCGCCAGAGCGACGACGGTTCGCCGGACCTTAGGCGCGTCTGGTACTATGCGCCGGCGGTCGGCCACTACGTCCGCGTGAACGACATCTACGACGCGGACGAGCAGGACCGTCACGTCGAGCTGGTCGCGATCCAGCCGCCCCGCGACGAGTGGCCGCCGGCCGCCCAGGCGGGCCTGGACTGGGCTCTCCAGCACGTCCTCGAGTCGGGTGAGCCCGGCAAGCAGTTCCCCTGGCGCAGTTCGGCCGTCGACACCCAGGTAACCATCGCCGCTCTCAAGACCTACGAGCGGGGTGACGGCCGCAATTGCCGAAACTTCATGCAGACCTGGACGACGGCCGGATCCCGCAAGAACTATCCGGGAACCGCCTGCCGGGCGGGTTCGGGCACCTGGGTCATTCCCGGCTTGGAAGGTTCGCTGGACCCGGTGGTGCGTTAGCGGGTCGTTTCAACCCCTGGGCGACACAAGTCCATTCTCAGCACGATTGGCGAGGCAGATTCTCGCGCCTGTCCGCAACGCGGGAAAGCTGGATCTTTCCTGACTGCTGTCGACGGCGACCGATTGCCTCGCGATTCAATCAATACGCGTTTTTCATCGGCCCGTTGGGGAAATCGAAATATTTTTCGATATAATTGAGGAATTAGACTTCATTTTATCGGTAGGTCGTGAAAGTACTTAAGAAAAATATTAATAAAAAGCCCCTATTATTGCTTAGGAACAGAATACAAACAATTTTCGCTAAAATGATGGCAAATTTTCTCAAACCGTATGCAGACCGCTTGGGGGTCTTACTGCGGGCTTTACTCGGGGGCAAGAAGCCATTCTGGCTCAGTGGCTTGTATCAAGCCTTCAAGAGCTATCGGAGCCACGCGGCGGTGCGGGACCAGGTGCTGGTCGTCTTCGTGCTCTGTTTCGGGGTTTTGCTTTCCATAGGCAGCTTCCTGGCGATCCAGAGCTCCTTCAAGGCGCAGGCGCAACGGGAGTTCGATGTGGCCGCGAGCCGCCTGCTCACGACGCTGGCGGATTCGATCGAGTCGAATCTCGACGTCGTGCGCCGCGGCGAGAGAATGTTCCGGGCCGAGGAGAAGGTCACCCGATGGAGCTTCTTCGACTACGCTCAGGAGTTGCTGCCCGACCACCCCGGTGTCCGCAGCCTGGCGTGGATCCCCAAGGTCGCGGCGGACCGCCGTTCCGCCTACGAGGCCGAGGCGAAGAAGGACGGCCTGTTCGATTTTCAGGTCGTCGAACGGCATGACGGCGTCGTCGT
>JASJEC010000016.1 GCA_030064845.1 Kiloniellales bacterium | reverse complement strand
ATCGGCCCGCTGCCGCGTTGCTCGTCGTTGAATATGCTCGGCATGTCCTTCCTCCTCGCGCCTAACAGCGGGCCGATTTCACTCGGACCAGGAGCCCGCCCTGAATGTCAACAGGCCCTAGTCCTTGCTGAAGATGCCGATCCAGCCGCGGTAGAGCGTATGGGCCGAGAGCGGCACGCGCAGCGTCCTCGGCGGTGCGCCCGGCGCGGCGGGCAACTCGCCCAGGCGGGCCACCAGACCAGCCGCGACCAGGAAGCTCGCGAGACCGAAGACCATTCCGCCGATAATCTGGCCGGCCAGGACCCCCGGCGCGCCGGCCAGCGCCGCGCCGGCCCAGACGAAGGGAATCGTCCCGAACGTCGCGCGGCCCCAGTTGGACCAGGTCGACCAGGTCGGCCGCCGCAGGTTGTTGAAGGCCGCGTTGGCGACGAACTGGGCGCCGATGAAGAGATAGCCGATCGCGATGAAGGTGCAGAAGAAGCCGATCAGCTCAGCTGCCTCCTCCGAGGCGATGAAGGCGAGGATGATCAGGTCCTGCAGGAAGAACAGCAGCAGCGACACCGAGAGCACGGTGATCGTCAGGAAGATCAGCGCGTCCCACAGGGTCCGCCGCACCCGTTCGAGCCGGCCGGCACCGAGGTTCTGGCCGAAGATCGGGCCGATCGCGCCCGAGAGCGCGAAGACCACGGCGAAGGCAACCGGAATGATCCGGCCGATCACGGCATAGCCGGCAACCGCGCTGTCGCCGAAGCGCGCGATCGCCTCGGTAACGAAAGCATAGCCCACCGGCGTGGCAACGTTGGTCATGATCGCCGGCGCGGCGACGCCCAAGATCGCGGGAACCTGCAGCGTGAAACGACGGAAGGCGAAGCGCCCGAGCAGTTCCTGCTTGCGGACCACGCCGTGCAGGCCAACGGCGAGCACGGCGAAGCGTCCGGCGACGGTCGCCGCCGCGGCCCCGTCGACCCCGAGGCCGAGCGTGAAGATGAAGATCGGATCGAGCAGCGCGTTAACGGCGCCGCCGGTCAAGGTGGAATACATGGCGCCACGGGCGTCGCCGACCGCGCGCAGGGCGCCGCCGCAGGAAATGGCGAGCGCCAGGACCGGCATGGACGGCAGGACAATGCGCAGGTAGGAGGTCGCCAGATCGAGGGTCCGACCCGTGGCGCCGAGCAGCTCCAGCAGCCAGGGCGCGCTGAACCAGAGCAGGGCCGCCAGGGGAATCGTTAAAGCCAGGGCAAAGACGAAGATATCGACCACCCGGCCGCGCGCCCGGGCTCGCCGCCCCGCGCCGATTGCCTGGGAGACCAGGGCGCTCATGGCAATAGCGATGCCGATCGAGATCGAGGTGGAGAAGAAAAGGATCGAGCCGGCGAAGCCGACCGCCGCCGCCAGCTCGGCCTCGCCGAGCAGGCTGAGGAAGTACATGTCGGCCAGGTCGACGAGGAAGAGCGCCATCAGGCCGATGCTCGCCGTCGAGGTCATGACGGCGATATGGCCCATGATCGAGCCCTGGACGAAACGGGCGCCCGCAGGGCGCGAGGACGGCTCGCTCACGGAGCCTCGATCCTAGGGGCGCACGATTGTCGCGACGATTTCAACGGGGTTCCACTTCAGAGCGACGGGCGGGATAGCCACTGTAGCCGCGATCGCATCGGAGCGCATCGCCGCGGACCGCCGCTAGAGCGAGTCGACAGCGCGCAGGCGCTGCGGATAACGTTGCGACTATCGGGCTGTCGAGGACGGGGACGGCAAAGGCCGCCTCTACGAGACATGACCCATGGGGTGCGGAGCACACCCGAAGGCAGGCGACGCGCTGGGGTCAACCCGGGCCGCCGGTGCTTCGGTCCGCAGCTTAAATCAGGGAGAAAACCATGGCCGACCACATCGATGTCGTGCTGAGCCGCTTCAAGAACATGCTGACGCGGATCATCACCAAGGACGCGGATTTCGACGACCTGTGCCGGAGACACGCCGAGCTGACGTCGGAAATCCGCGCCCTGCAGCCGGACCTCGACGCCAGTCAGGGGCAGCGGGACCAGCAGCTCCGCAAAAACCGGGCCGCGCTCGAGGAGCAGATGTTCGCCATCATGCAGTCGAACATGCGGATCTGACGACGCAGCATCGAGAATCATTCGCCATGGGATTAGGCAGAGTGCAAAGGCCTATGCTAGGCTCGCGCGGCAACGAATAGGGGAAGGGAGTCGTGTTCTCAATCCTGGTGACCAATCCGAAGGGCGGCTGCGGCAAGACGACGATCGCGACCAACCTTTCGAGCGCCTTCGCCTCGGCCGGGCACAGGGTCTGGCTGGCCGACGCGGACCGGCAGCACAGCAGCCTGAACTGGCTCGCGCGGCGGCCCCGCACGGCGCGCTACATCAAAGGACTTGATTGGGTGAAAGGAAACGGCCAGACGCCGAACAAGAAGGGCGTGCTGGTTATCGACGCGCCCGCCGCGGTGCGCGGACGGCAGACCGAGAGTCTGGTCGCCGAGGCCGACGTTGTGGTCGTCCCGGTGCTGCCCTCGGTGTTCGATCAGGATACCACGACCGCCTTCCTTAAGAGGCTGCACGAGATCAAGCCGATCCGGAAGAACAAGAAGGCGATCGCCTTGTTGCGCAATCGCGTGCGCCGAAACAGTCGGGCCTCGGCGCGCCTGGACCTCTTCATGATCAGTTCGGGCGAGCAGGACCTTGGCGAACTGCCGGAGCGCGCGCTCTATCCCGAGCTCGCCAGCCGCGGCCTTAGCATCTTCGACCTCGAGACCAAGGTCGGCACGACGCTGCAAGAGGATTGGCAGCCCCTGCTGCGCTTCATCAACAGCGACGACTAATACGGAAGATGTCTCGGCGGTAAAGCTTCGCGGCTCCGTCAGGACCGGATCTCCTCCAGCACCGGGATGAGCGGTTGATCCGCGCCTCGCCGCACGGCGTAGCGGTTATGTCGACGCTGCGAGAACCAACGATCATGCACCGCCTCACGCGCATCTCGAGGACCCTCGGTCCGGCGTTACTGTTCTGCCTGCTCGGGGCTTGCGCGTACGTGCGGCCGGTGGAGACACCGATCCCCACACAGGCCTATGGAGACACCGACACCGCGGAACGCATCTTCGTGCTCCTGCCGGGCTTGCACGACGATTTGGATTCCTTCGAGCGGCGCGGCTTTCTCGCGGTGGCACGCGACAACTGGAGCGGCCAGAAGCGGGCCGCCTTCGTGACCGTCGACGCCCATTACGGCTACTACAGGGAACACAGCATCGACCGGCGCTTGAAGAACGAAGTACTGGCCGTCTTCGCCGGCAGACCGGTGACCGGCGTTGGCGTCTCGCTCGGCGGCCTCGGCGTACTGGTGACGGCGAGGCGCTACCCCGACCTCTTCGACCGCCTGGTGCTGATTGCGCCTTTCATCGGCTGGCCGGACCAGATCGAGCGGTTCAAGCAGTATCCCGGCGCCGAGCCGCGCAATGCGTTCGAAGCCGAGATCTTCGCGCTCTGGCGCTGGATGGAGGACGGTGCGGACGGCCTGCCGATCACTGTGCTCTACGGCGAAGACGACGAATTCGGCGCGGGCTACGCCGATCTCGCGTCCCTGGCACCGGCGGTCTCGTTTCGCGCCGGACCCGGCGGCCATGACTGGAAGAGCTGGAACCGCCTCTGGGCGGGCTGGCTCGGCGAGCAGGTCGCCACGACGGTAGGCAGCAGCGCCGCGCTGTCGCCGCCGCGCTGAGCGACCCGGCCGGCGTCAGGCGGCGCGCACCCGGTCCAGGAAGCGGTCGACCTCTTTGGAGAGCTTGCCGGATTCCCGTGAGAGCTGATTGGTGGCCTCGCGCATTTCGGTCGCTGTCCGGCCGCTTTCGGCGGCGGCGTCCCTGACATCGGCGATGGTGGTCGAGACCTGCTGCGTCCCGGAGGCCGCCTCCTGGACGTTGCGGGCGATCTCCTTGGTTGCCGCGCCCTGTTCCTCGACCGCCGCCGCGACCGCCCCGGCAATCTCGTTGATCCGGCCGACCGTGGCGCCGATTCCCTCGATCGCCGAGGCCGCGGAGCCGGTCGCCTCTTGGATCGTCCCGATCTGCTGGGAGATATCGTCGGTCGCCTTGGCCGTCTGGTTGGCGAGGCTCTTCACCTCGCTGGCCACCACAGCGAAGCCCTTGCCGGCTTCGCCGGCGCGCGCCGCCTCGATGGTCGCGTTGAGCGCCAGAAGGTTGGTCTGCTCCGCGATGTCCGAGATCAGGTTGACCACGGCGCCGACGTTCTGGGCGGCGTCGACTAGGCTGCGGACCTCACCGTTGGTCTGGTCGGCCTGCGCCACCGCGTCCTGAGCGATCCTCGAGGACTCGGACACCTGCCGGCTGATCTCGCCGATCGAGGCGCTCAGCTCCTCGGCGGCCGCGGCCACGGTGTTGACGTTCCTCGTCGTCAGTTCCGAGGCCGAGGCCACGGTGTCCGACTGCTCCTTGGTCTGGTCGGCGCTGTCGGCAACGGTCTTGGCGCTCGCCTCGATCTGCGCCGAGGCGCTCGACACCGATTCGACGACGACCTTGACGGAGGACTCGAAGCTCGAGGCAAGAGACTGCATCGCGGCGCGCTTCTCCGCCACGGCGCGTTCCTCGCTCTCCGCCCGTTCCCGGCGCAGCTGCTCCATTTCGGCCGCGTTGCGCTGGAAAACCCCGACGGCGCGGGCGATCGCGCCGATCTCGTCACTGCGTTCCGTGTGCCGGACCTCGATGCCGGTATCACCGCCGGCCAGGCGATTGACCACCTCCGTTATGGCGCCGATTGGCCGGGTCGTGGTCAGCGTCACGAAGACGCCGAAGCCCAGGGCGACCAACAGGACAATCAGGGCGGCAGCCGCGACGACCCCATAGCCTCTCTCGCTCTCCGCCCTGATGGTCTCGGTCAGTGTCATCAGGTCGCCCGCCACCTTGTCCTCGACCCGCTTCAGCAGATCGATCTTCTGCGTGATCACATCGAACCACTGCGGACCCTGGATACCCTTGAGGTCGCCGCTCTGCGGACTGTCGATCGCGACCTCGCGCATGCGCGCGACTTCCTGGACCGGCGAACCGGCGACGGTTTTCTCCAGGAAGGCGACCTGCTCCCCGCCGGCGTGCTTGCGGAACACGCCGAGCAGGATGTCCTGCAGAGCGATCAGCTCGACGAACTTCTGGTAAATCGCGGGCCGGAACTCTCCCGAACTGAACCCGACCGCCCCCATGGCGCGCTCCAGGCCGGCCCGTTCCTTGGCCTGCAGCAGAGCGCTGTAGGCCGCGATGGCGTTGGTCACCCTGGACTCGCTGCTCAGCACCAGCATGCGTTCGACGACGGCGAGCAGCTTCTGGATGGTCGGCGTGTAGTAGCCCGCCATCTCGCCGACCGAAATCTCGAAGCCGTCGACCTGCCTACGCTTCCCGGCAAGCTCGGCCAGCGCGCGGTCCGCCCGGTCCAGGAGCTCGTTCAAGGCCACTCCGTAGCCGCCGCCTCGCGCCGCTTCCGCTGCCGTCTGGAAGGCCTTCAACGAGCGGTCCGTGACACTGCGTTGCTCCGGCAGCGAACGGGCGAATTTCTTGCCCTGGCTACTGATGAAACCCGCAGAGCGGCCGCGCTCCTTCTGGAGGTCGTGCACGAGGTTGCTCGCCACCGGCGCCAAACGCGCCAGGGCCTGAAGTTGCGCCATCTCGCTCGCCAGGCGGTACTTGTCGAACACGAAGGCGGCCGAGATCAGCACCAGGCTGAGGATCGGTATCCCGACTGCCAGAGCGATCCGGGCACCGATGCCCGCGTTGCGCACAGTACTAAGCATGGCCATGCCTCTCGGTCGTCCGCACTACGATCTTCCGCCTGTACAGGCGCCAAGGTCCCGCTCACGGACCGCGACAAGGCCGCGCACCCGAAGGCGCTTGAGCGAGTTTTCGGATACATCAAAAAAGTGAATAATATTAAAATATTACTACTATTATAATATCCACTCTAAGAATCATTCGCGGCCGCCGGCCTCGGCCGACGAGAGGCCACCCGGGTTAGGGCTAGACATCGAAGATCAGCACCACGTAGGCGAAGAAAACCGCCAGGTGGACCACCCCCTGCAGCGAGTTCGTCCGCGTCCCGACGAAGGTCACGATGCTGATCGACAGGGAGAGCGCGAGGAGCACGATTTCGGGCAGCTCGAGCCCGAGCTCGATCTCGCGCCCGACGATGGCCGCCGCGATCAGGACCGCCGGGACGGTCAGCCCGATGGTCGCCAGGGCCGACCCCAGGCAGATGTTCACGGCGCGCTGCAGTTGGTTGTGCCGCGCCGCGTCGAAGGCCGCGATGGCCTCGGGCGTGAGGATCATGACCGCGACGATGAAGCCGCCGAGCGCGACCGGGGCGCCGACCTGATCGATGCCGAAGTCGACGTAGACGGCCAGCTGCTTCGACATCAAGACCAGGGGCAGCATGGTCAAGATCAGGCCGGCGACGTGGAATCCCACGCCCCTGATATCCAGCTCGTGCGCCGGCGGCGCTCCGAAGGTGGCGATCTCGTCCCGCGGCTGTTGAAAGATCATGGGCTGCCGAAGGGTCTGGAAAACCAGAAAGATGCCGTAGAGCACCAGCGAAATGATGATCTGGAACACGGTCTGCAGGGGCGACAGGCCGCCGCCCGGCGCGGACGTTGTGAAGCTGGGCAGGACCAGGCTGGTCACCGCGATGGGCAACAGAACGACCAGATAGGCGTTGGCGCCGGACAGGTTGAAGACCTGAAGGCCGTGACGCAGGCCGCCGAGCAGGAGGCTGAGCCCGACCAGGCCGTTCAGCACGATCATCAGCACCGAGAACATGGTGTCGCGCGCCAGCGTCGGCGTGTTGTCGCCGGTCAGCATAACCGCCGTGATCAGCGCGACCTCGATGCCGATCACCGAGAGGGTCAGGATCAAGGTCCCGTAGGGCTCGCCGAAGATGTGCGCGAGGCATTCGGCGTGATGGACCACACGGAAGACAGCCGCGAGCATGACGGTGAAGATCACGGCGAGCACGGCGAAGGACGGGCCGTAGCCGATGTCCTGGGGCTGCAGCGCGGGCCCGATCACGGCGAGCAGCGCGTAGGCGAGCCAGATCAAGGCGATGGGCCATTCGGGCAGCAGCGAGGCGCGCGGTGATTTCGACATTCACGAGACTCCCCCAGCGATCGGCGGGATGAAGCCTAATCAGCCCGGAAGGGCGATCCAAGGGGCTTTGCCGTCCGCTCCGTCCCGCTTGCCCGCCGTCGGCCGGGCGGCGTCTTGCAGCGCGGGCGCCGGTATCCTAATTAGGGGCTAATCACCTTGCGCGGGAACTCTGGAATGAAAGTCTTTATCCAGACCAACGAGCGGCAGTGGCTCGGTGCCCTGGTGTCCGCCCACTCCATGAAGCGGAACTCCAAGCACCCGGACGCCTTCGACATCGAGATCATGCACGTGCGGGATTTTCCCTTCCTCGCCGAGAAGGAAGGGCAGAAGTTCCTGCGCGGCGGCGTCGAGCGGGTCTGGCGCATGGACGACCTCCAGTCCTTCACGCCGCTGCGCTACATGCCGCCCAAGCTGATGGGCTACCAGGGGCGCGCGGTGGTCACCGACCCCGACGTCTTCGCCGTCGGCGATATCCATGACCTGCTGACCATGGACATGGGCGACGCGGCCGTCATGGGCCGACGGCGCTGGGACAAGCCGGACAAGGCCTGGCGGATCGCGACCAGCGTCATGCTGCTCGACTGCGCCCGCCTGACCCACTGGAAGCCCGAGGAGGAGTTCGACGAGCTGTTCCGCTTCGAGCGCGACTACAAGGACTGGATGGTGCTGGCGCACGAGGACCCGAAGAACATCGGCATCCTCGACGAGGAGTGGAACGACTTCGACCGCCTGACCGACAAGACCAAGCTGCTGCACAACACCAAGCGCCGCACCCAGCCGTGGAAGACCGGGTTGCCGGTCGACTACACGCCGGCCGACAAGCTGAAGAAGTATCCGCTGCTGCCGGCCTTGAACCGCCTGCGCGCCCGGCTGTTCGGCGATTACGCCATGCTCGGCAGCTACCGGCCCCATCCCGACCCGCGGCAGGAGCGGCTGTTCTTCTCCCTGCTCAAGGAATGCCTCGAGCAGGGTACTATCAGCGAGGCCCTGGTGCGCGACGAGATGGCGAAGAGCCACGTGCGGCGCGACGCGCTCAGCCTGGTCTGAGCGCGTCGCGCCGGGGGAACGGAAGCGGGCCTCCCGCGAGACTCTGTTGGAAACTGGAAATGGGCGAACGGCCGTGGCCTACATAGACTATTCAAAGCTGGAAGCGATAACCCACGATGGCTTCGAGGGGACCAGGCCCTACCCCTTCGCAAACCCGGAAGGGCTGCTGACCGACGAGGGCTTCGAGGCGCTCTACACCAACCTGCCGGGACTCTCCCTGTTCGAGGAGAGCATCGGCAAGACGCGCCGGGCCGGACAGACGCCGCACGACCGCTACTCGCTCGAGTACACGCCGGAGACCCGGGTCCCGGAACCCTGGAAGGCCTTCATCGACGAGCTCTGCGGCGACCGCTACCGCCAGAACATCGCGCGCCTGTTCGGCGCCAAGAAGATCGAGTTCCGGTTCCACTGGCACTACACGCCGCCCGGCTGCTCGGTCTCGCCGCACACCGATTCGCCGCGCGAGCACGGCTCACATCTGTTCTATTTCAACGGCCCGGACGACTGGCGGCCGGACTGGGGCGGCGACACGCTGATCCTCGATGACGGCGGCAGGCTCGACTACAACTCGGCGCCCAAGCTGGAAGACTTCGACGGCGAGATCGCCTGCAAGCACATCGGCAACTTCAGCGCGATCATCAAGCGCACCGACCACGCCTGGCACGCGGTCCGGCCGATCGAGTGCCCGGAAGGCAAGCTGAGGAAACTGTTCATCGTCGTGGTTAACCCCGACGCGCTCTACTGGAAGGTCCGCGACCGCCTGATCGGCAAGCAGAAGCAGGCGTTCTAGGAGCGGGCGGCTTCGCCTTGGTATCCAGCGCATCGGTGGCCGCCCGACCCGGGCGGGCGGGGCCATTGTACGACCGACCGATGGGCAATCGTATCTCGATAAATATAGTTAAATCAGTTACTTAAAATCATATTTTTAACAGTTTTCTAAACAATTCTGCGCTCATAATCATCGTCTGCGATATCGCGATGAGGAGCGCCCCCGTGACGGCAACGACGATCCATGACCAGTCGCCGGCAGCCGGCTGGCTGCGTGGCCTTCCGTTCGACCTGCAATTCATTGTCGGCATTGCCGCGATCGCACTCCTGAGCGGCGCGGTTGTGGTCATGGAGCCCCGGCTGTTCGTGCCGATCCTCCTGATCGACCTCTGGCTGCTCGGTTATCACCACGTCATCTCCACCTACACCCGGCTCTGCTTTGACCGGGAAAGCTTCCGGGCCCACCGCTTCCTGCTGCTGGGGCTGCCGCTGATCGTCATCGCGGCCGTCGCCGGTGCCGTCTTCGGGATCGGGCTCTGGACTCTGGCTACCGTCTATCTCTACTGGCAGTGGTTCCACTACACGCGCCAGAGCTGGGGCGTCTCCCAGGTCTATCGGCGCAAGGCCGGAGACCTGATCCCGCCGGACGAGCGGATCGGCCAGGTCGCGTTCTATCTCCTGCCGCTATGGGGCATCCTCTATCGCAGCCACCAGGATCCCGGCACCTTCCTCGGCATGGAGCTCAGGGTAATCCCAGTACCCGAGCTCGCCGTCCACATCGTCGGCGTTGCCGCTCTGGCCGCGCTCGGCTGGTGGCTGGCGACGCGCGTGGCGATGTGGCGCCGCGGCCGGCTGCCTGTCGCCCACACGATCTACATGCTGTCGCACTTCGTCATCTTCGCCTTCGCCTACCTGATCATCGAATCGATCGATGCCGGCTGGCTGGTGGTCAACGTTTGGCACAACGCGCAGTACATCGTCTTCGTCTGGCTGTTCAACAACAACCGCTTCAAGGAGGGCGTCGATCCCAAGGCGAAGTTCCTCTCAACCATCAGCCAGACCCGCAACGCCTGGCTCTACATCGGTGTCTGCCTCGCTATCAGCACCGCGGCCTACCTGGCGATCGACACGGTGTTCTCGGCGCTCGCCCTGGTGCCCCTCGTCGCGATCTACATGACCATCAACTTCCACCACTACATCGTCGATTCCCTGATCTGGAAGGTCCGACGCAAGCCGATCCAAAAGGTCCTGGGGATCACCTCCTGAGGCCTGACGAGCCCGGTGCGGGCCGGCCACTAAGCCTGGCCGGCCCGGGCCGCGGCTCAGGACCGCCGGCCCACCGGCGCCGGGTTCTGCAATATTATCGTTTTATTCAATCTTCCTGATCCAATCTGGCCTAGTTCCAAGGCACTACCAATGGAAGCGGCCAGCCCGCCTATGTCTCTGGGACAGAATGGCAAATCTGCCCAAGCAGACTCCGATGATTTCAGTCAACACCGGCATCTGTGATGGAACTGCTGAGGCGGAGAGGCAGGTGTCCTGCGACCTCGCGTTCTGCGCGAGCACCGGACGCACGGCGACCATGTTCCTGGCGTCCACGCTCAACAGCCTTCCCGGCGTCGTCGGCCTGCACGAGGGGCAGCAGCCGGGTAAAACGCCGGTTCCCCTGCTGCCGCTGATCAATATTCACAACCGGAAGGCTTGGCGGGATCCGGGTTTTGCCGAGCAGACCGTCCGGGAGTTGAGAGACACAGCGACGCTGTCGAAGGCGGCGGGCGACGCTGGCCTCGTCGTGGATGTCGCGTTCTACAACGCCCCGCTCATGGTCGCGCTGGCGCGGCAGCACCCGACGGCGAAGCTCTTCGTGATCTTTCGCAGGTGCGCGCCCTTCGTCCAATCGGCGACGCTCATTGCCGGGGAGGACCGCCAGCCGGCGGGATGGCCCGACCCGGCCAAGCCCCTTACCGACCGCGAGACCTTCATCTCGATGGGTCGGCTGAAGCCGGAGCGCGGCAGCGAAGACGCCGAGGCCTGGCCGGGCTGGTCGGGCATCGAGCGCAACATCTGGCTCTGGACCCGTGTCAATGGGCACCTCCTCGACTTTCTGAACAAGAGCCCGAACTGCCGCAAGCTTCTCTTCGAAGACCTGGTCGAGAACCCGAGGGCCTTCTGGACCGGATTTCTTCGAGACCTGGGGCTCTTCTCGGAACGCAATCTCACCCGGTGCCTGGAACGCTCCGCGGCAAAGGTGAACGACCGCCCGTCCTATCACGTCGGTCCTGTCGACTCTTGGAGCGACGCCGAACGGGCGCTCTACGCGCAGCGCGCCCGTCCTCTGGAGGAAAGAATCTATGAGTGACCCGCTCGAGAGCCGCATCGTTCAGATCGTCCAGAACACGCTGCGCGAGAACGGTGACGAAAAGGACGTCGTCATCACCGCGGAGGCCTCGATGGAGAGCGTCTCCGGCTGGGATTCTCTGACCTTCATGAAGGTGTTCCTGGCGATCAACGAGGCTTTCGGAATCAACCCCGACTTCGACGACGCGATCCACTACACCTCGGTGAAGTCCCTGCACGACTACCTGGCGAAACAGGTGGCGTGATGTTGGGGCCGAGCGCTCGCCGGAAGCTGCTGGCGCGGCTGCACGACGTGGTCCGCAACCACGCGGACCGCGTCGCCGTCCTGGAACAGGAACGGCAGGTCAGCTACGCCGGGTTCGGCCGCATGATCGCCGGGGTACAGAGCGCTCTGGCGGAGACCGGCGGAAATGCCGCCGCGCCGGTCGGCCTTCTGCTCGACCGCTCGGCGCTGGCCTACGCCGCCATGTGGGGCGCGATCGCCCAGGGCAGGGCCTACGTCCCGCTCAACCCCCATCACCCGGCGGTCCGCCTGCAGAGCATCGTCCTGCAGGCCGGCGTGGAGGTGATCCTGTGCGACGCAGGCACCCGCGACCTGGCGGAACGGCTGGGGATCGACAAGGCGAAGGTCGTCGTCCCGAGCCTCCCGGCCGGTGATGCCGAGGACCGCGCCCCCGCCTGGCACGAAGGGCCGGACCGCGGCGAGATCGCCTATGTCCTCTATACCTCCGGCTCCACCGGCCGGCCCAAAGGCGTTCCGATCTCCTACGACAACCTCCTCGCCTTCGTCGACAACCTCGACGGGACGATCGACTATCGCTGCGAGGATGTCTGCTCGCAGGTCTGCGAACTCTCGTTCGACTTCAGCGTCCACGAGATCTACCTCGCCCTGCTGAACGGCTGTGCGCTCTGCCCCGCGCGGCCAATCGACCTGTTCAACCCCGCTGCCTACATCGCCGGCCGGGGGATTACCGTCTGGATCTCGGTGCCGTCCCTCGCCCGGGTCATCCTGAACAACGGCGTCGCGATCGGCGACTCGCTCGGCAGCATTCGCCTGAGCATCTTCAACGGCGAGGCCCTGACGGCGCGCCTGGCGGCCAACTGGAGCGCGGCGGCGCCGAACTCGGAGATCTGGAACAACTACGGGCCGACCGAATGCACAGTGGCGGTGACGGCGCAGCGCTGGTCGGACGACCCCGACATCGTGGAATCCGATGTCGTCGCCATCGGCGTCCCCTTCCCCGGCTGCACGACCGCGCTGCTCGACGGCGCTGAGATCACGGCCACCTCGGCGGCGGCGGAGGGCGCCGCCGGCGAGCTGCTCCTGGCCACGCCGCAGTGCTTCGCCGGCTACGCCGATCCCGACCTGCCCTCGCCCTTCGCCACCGACGGCGCCGGGACTCGCTACTACAGGACCGGCGACCGCGCGCTCTGGCGCTCGGGGCGGCTCTATCACCTCGGCCGCATCGACCACCAGGTGAAGATCGGCGGGCACAGGATCGAGCTGATGGAGGTCGAGCACCAGCTGCGGCGCGAGCTCGAAACCGAGTCGCTCGCGGTCATCGCTCATCCGGCCGAGCGGCCGGTCGAGCTGGTGCTCTTCCTTTCAGGGGTCTCGGAGGCGCCAAAACTGAACCCGGAGCGGCTGGGACTGCCGGACTACATGATGCCCAAGAGGACGGTCCTGCTCGATGCCCTGCCGACGACCCCCCACGGCAAGCTGGACCGCAACGCGCTCCACGCCCGCGCCGAGGCCCGGTCGGGCAACGCCGCATGAAGACGCGCGCCCTGATGCTGCTCGCCGGCGTCGGGCTGGCGGCGGGACTGCTCTGGCTGGACCAGAATCGCGGCGGCCCGGCGAGCATGCTGTCGCGCTGCAACCTGCTGCTGTCGCGCGGCGAAGCTCCCGCGGCCGATGTTCTCATCCTCGGCAGCAGCCGCTCGGGGACCGCGCTGGACCCGATCGCCCTGGAGAAGATGCTGGCGCCCGCTTCGTCCGGCGGACCGAAGGTCGAGCGGATCGCCCTGCCCCACAACCCGCTCCGCGCGAACTACGCCCTGCTCGAGAACTACGTGGCGAACCGCGGCGCCCCGAAGGTCCTCGTCCTCGAAATCATGTTCATGTCGAGGCGGAGCGTCGACCTGCTGGCGCAGCGGCAACTGACGATACTGCCCGAGCACTACATTTTTCGCCGCGACATCAACCTCCTGACCTTCGAGCAGCTGCTCACGCTGCCGGCGGTGGCGATGCCCTTCACCGAGGACGAGGGCTGGATCAGCCAGTGGCGCATGCGGCTGCGGGGCGCCGTCCTGAGAGCCGGGGCGCTGACCTACCAGTTCCTGCGGAATCCCGCCGAACAGTGGGACATTGCAGATTGCGGACGCGACGAGTGGACCAGGGAACCGGTCTGGCCCCCCGACTTCGCCTTCAGCTTCGGCGATTACGAACCCGCGGCGCCGCTGCCGGCATTGATCGACATCCTCGAGACCGAGATCGCGGCGCACGCGGCGGCGCGCGAGCTGAAGACCTGGCAGACAGAGTCACCGGGGATCAAGCGCTATGCCTACGACTTCGAGGCGCCCTATCGCCGGGGCGAGCTCGCATTCCTGGATTCCATACTCCGCCTGGCCGGCGAGCACGGGGCCAAGGTCGTGCTGCTGCCCATGCCCACCTATGGGCACAAGCCCGGCGCCAAAGACCTGCGGGCGCTGAGGAGATTCCTCCCGGAGCACGCCCAGCTCTTCAACGTCTACGCCCAGATCCGCGGGAACTTCGACACCCTCTGGCACGACGACGGCCACATCGAGATCTACCCAACCGGCGCCCTGACCACGGCGCTCGTCGCCAAGCGCCTGGTCGACGGGGGGCTGGTCGACGGGGAGCCGGTTGATGGGGAGCCGGTTGATGGGGGAGCGGTCAATCGGGGCCGGCCGGCGACACGGCATGATTGACGCGATCTCATTCCTGATCCTGATCGCGCTCTCGATCGGGCTGTCCCATGTCATGGCGCCGACCGGCCGCCTCAATCGTCTCTTCTGGACCGTCGCGCCGGGCGCACTGCTGCTCTTCATCGTGCATCCCCTCGCGCTGTTGTTCGCGCTCACCTCCTATCTCCTGAGCTCGCTGGTCTACGCGGCCGGCCTCGCCGTCAGCAGCACGCGGCTCAAGGCCCGCATGCCCTACGGCATCCTGCTCCTGCTCTTCATTCCGGACTTCACGCATCTGATCGTCGAGACGCCGATCTTGTGGCTCGGCAGCGCGTTCTTCATCATCCGGCAGATGATGACCGTCGCCCAGGCGATCAAGAACGAGGCCGGCCGGGCGGATTTCTTTCCCGCCCTGCTGCTCTCGACCTTCTTCTTCGGGGCGCTGCCCTCGGGTCCGGTGTTCAACGGGCTGCAGATCTGGCAGCAGCTGAAGGAGGAGCGCGCGGCCGACTATGGCGAGGGCATCTACCGCTTGTTCGAAGGCTTCGTCTTCCTCTTCGCGATCGCCGGCTTTGCGAGTGCCGCCATGCCGATTCTGAAGGTGCAGGCGGCCGACATGTTCACGGAGAGCAACTTCGCCGGCGCCGTCTTGATGAAGTTCATCGGCGAACCGCTGGCCGCCTTCGCGTTCCTCTTCGCCACCTTCTACGGCTACTCCCGCATGGCGGAGGGCTCCGCCCTCAGCCTCGGCTTCGAGGTGCCGCAGAACTTCAACAAGCCGCACCTGGCCCGCGATCTCGGCGATTTCTGGAAACGCTGGCATCGCTCCATGGCGGATTTCGTCATGCAGTACATCTATCTGCCGCTGCTGGTGACGACGTCCTACACAAAGCTGGCGCTGATCGCGGCCTTCGTCTTCATGGGCCTGTGGCACAATCTCTCGCCCGGGTTCCTGATCTGGGGACTCGGCCACGGGATCGCCCTGGCCGTCGTCCTGCCGCTCTTGAAGCGGCGCAATTTCGCGCCGGCCTTCCTTCGGGTCGCCTCCCTGGCCTACGTCGTCTTCCTCTCGTCCATCGCCCACGGAGTCTGGTCGGCATGAAGCTGAACCGTCGGAAATCGGTCTACCTGCTGAGCTGCGCGGTCGTCCTGGCGTTGTGGATCGCCTTCGGCAGCTTCGAGGCGATCGAAGCGCCCTACGTGGGCTTCTGATGGCTCGCGCCCCCGCTCGGGCTCGCTTTGCCGGTGACCCTTGAGCTTGGCGTGGGTTTCCGAGAGAGTCAGGAATGCTCGGCGTTCTTGCTCTCCTCGCCCTTTCGCTCGGATTCCTCGTCCGCGCCGCGGCCTGGGGCATGATCGTCGCGGGCTTGCTCTGCGCCGCGCTGCAGATGCTCGTGCCGATCGCCGTGGCGGCCTTCCTCGCCGGCCTCGCCGCGCTGCTGTTCGGCAAGCTGCTGGAGCAGGCCGGATGGGCTCTCGCCGCCTGGCAGAACGCTCTTGAACGAAACCGCGCGGCCGCGACCGAGGCCCGCTCCCAGGCCGTGATCTACGACTTCGCCGCCGCCCGCGCCCGCAAGCGCCAGGAGGCGTGACCGGCGCCGTCCGAGATCGGCCGAGACGGTGAGACCGGGCTGAGATCACGCCTGTTTTTGAGAAGAGATGGTAGCGGGGGAGGGACTTGAACCCCCGACACGCGGATTATGATTCCGCTGCTCTAACCAACTGAGCTACCCCGCCACAGGGATGCAGGCTATAGGTCTTCCGGCCCCGGCCTGTCAAGGCCGCGCTGGCGCTGGCCCCCTGCCCTTTTCTCCGGGCCTCAGTCGCCCATCATCCCGGCCAGCTTGAGGGCGACCCCCATGGAGCCGGAGATCTTCAGCTTGCCGGTCATGTAGGCCAGGTTGGGGTCGAGGCTGCCCTCGAAGAGCTTGCGGCAGTTATCCATCGTCAAGGTCAGGGTGGTGTCGACCTCGTCCGGATCCTCGTTGCCGATTTCGGGGCTCGTGCCGGTGCCGTCCCAGAAGATCACGCCGTCGTCGCCCAGGTCGAACTTCACCTTGTAGCCGAGCGGCGGGTTGAGCGCGGCCTGCTGGCGCAGGGCCTCGGTCAGGCTATCCAGGCTCATGACGCGTCTCCTTATCGGGGCAAGGGCTGGGTGGTCTGAAAGCGCGCTCAGGCGGCTAGGCGGCCCTCCGCGGCGGCGATCCAGCCGCCGCCCAGCACCCGGGTGCCGTCGTAGACCACGGCGGCCTGGCCCGGCGCGATGCCGTACTGCGGTTCGTCGAGCAGAATCTTGGCGCCCGCCCGGTCGGCGACGATCCGGGCGGGCGCCGGTTCCTGGGTCGAGCGCAGCTTGACGGTGACCGCCCTGCCCTCGCCCGTTTCACCCGCAAGCGCCTCGGCGTCCAGCCAGTTGAGCTCTTCGACCCGGACCCGCTCGCAGGCCAGGGCCTCGCGCGGGCCGACCACGACCCGCCGGGTCTCGGGCTCGAGGCGCAACACGTAGAGCGGGTCGGCGACGCCGCCGATGCCCAGGCCCCGGCGCTGGCCGATGGTGAAGCCGATGATGCCGTCGTGGCGCCCCAGGACCGTGCCGTCCAGGTCGACGATCTCGCCGGGATCGGCCGCCCCGGGCCGGAGCTTCTCGACCACGCGGGCGTAGGAGCCGTTGGGCACGAAGCAGATGTCCTGGCTGTCGGGCTTGTCAGCTACCGGCAGTCCGAAGCGCTCGGCGAGCGCCCGGGTCTCCGGCTTGGGCAGGCCGCCCAGCGGGAAGCGCAGGAAGTCGAGCTGCGCTTGGGTGGTCGCGAAGAGGAAGTAGCTCTGGTCGCGCTGCAGGTCGACCGCGCGGTGCAGCTCGGCGCCGGCCGCTCCTTGCCGGCGCTGCACGTAGTGCCCGGTCGCCAGCGCGTCGGCGTCGAGCTCCCGCGCCGTCTCGAGGAGATCGCGGAACTTGACGGTCTGGTTGCAGCGCACGCAGGGGATCGGCGTCCGCCCGGCGAGGTAGCTGTCGGCGAAGTCCTCCATGACCGACTGGCGGAAACGGGATTCGTAGTCGAGCACGTAGTGCGGCATGCCGAGGCGCTCGGCCACGCGGCGGGCGTCGTAGATGTCCTGGCCGGCGCAGCAGGCGCCCTTGCGGCCGACGGCGGCGCCGTGGTCGTAGAGCTGCAGCGTGATGCCGACGGTCTCGAAGCCCTGCTCCTTGAGCAGGGCCGCGGTGACCGAGGAATCGACGCCGCCGGACATGGCCACGACGACCCGTGTCCGGGCCGGATCCTTATCGATGCCGAGCGCGTTCATGGCGGTGCAATATAGGGGGGCCGACCCCGGGTGCAAGCGGAGCCGGTCACGGCTCGATCCCCAGGCGCTCGAAGATCCGGCGCCAGGGCGCCGGGTCGAACATCATGCCGAGCGCCACGGAGAAGTGCCCCTGGCGGCGCTGGAACAGGTTCTCCTCGGGCAGCTTCCAGGACCGGGCCAGGGCGTGGGCGCCGGCGATCGGCATGACGCAGTCCTTCTCGCCCAGCAGCATGACAATGCGGTCCGGGTCCAGCGCCGGGGGCCCTGTGGGCTGGATCAGGGGCAGCCAGGGCTCGATCCGCTCCTCGTCCCAGCCGGTCGCCTCCAGCGCGGCGCGCAGGTCGAGGGACTGGGCGAGGCAGCCGTCGAGCGCCACCTGCTGGACGTCGCCGCTGACCGCGAGCAAGTAGAGGGCGTCGGGCACCAGCTCGGCCGGCCAGGAACGGGCCGCCGTGGCGTAGAGCTGGGCGGTTATCGCCCCCAGGCTGACACCGGCGAGGATGACCGGGCCGTCCCCCTGGCGGCGCGCCCAGGCGATCATCGCGGCGATCTCTTGCAGGGCCGCCTCGAAACCGGTGATCAGGCCCATGGGGCCCCGGCCGAGGAGGGGCTCGCCGCCGTACCAGCCGTCGATCCGGCGCCGGCCGTGCCACGGCGCCTCGGGATGGACCACGCGGAGTCGGGTCCCCAGGCAGTGCGACATGGGATCGAGCAGGCCGCGCCACATCTCGGCCTCGATGGTGATGCCGTGGAGGGAGATCACGGTCGGGGCGTCGCTCCGGCCCGCTGGGCCGTCGATCCGGGCCCAGGCCGTATCGCCCAGGACGGGCGAGCGGAAGCGGAGCCAGCGCATCGGCCCCTTCGGCCCCTCGGCCACCTGCGAGACCGCCACGTCGGCTGGCGCGGGCGCCGGGAAGGCCGCCTCGGGGGATGCCAGGCGGGCGCCGTGACGCTCCTCTACGGCCAAGGGCGGGGCAATTTCCAGACGGAGCCGCGGCAGCGCCCCGATGACCGGCAGAAAGAGGGCTCGCCCCGCCATGAAGCGGTGCGCCGCCCGCCGCCGCTCTGCCTCGGCCGCCGAGAGCGCCTCGGTCGTGACCGCCTCGGGGGCGAAGGCCAGGTCCTGCCAGCGCCGCTGCGCCGCCTCGTAGATCCGCTGGCGGCGGTCGATCCGGGCGACCGCCCCGCGGACCAGGGGCAGCGGCAGGGTCCGGCCCGGCAGGGCCGCCAGGAAGCTCTCGACCGAGCCGCGGGCTTCGGCCGCCGCGGCCCAGGCCCGGGACAGCGGCAGCAGGCCGTAGGTGATGGCGCCGAAGGCGAAGCTGTCGAACCAGGGCCGCGCTACGACCCGGCCGAAGGGTCCGGTGAACCATCCGTAGGAGCGCCTGCGCTGGTGCCGGGCCTGGCGCCCGGACTCGGCCATTCTCATGGAGCCAAGGTCCTGATTTCGATGCCGGATCCGGCTTGGCGGCACCGAAACCGGAGCCCGGTTATACCCCGATTCGACACCCCGGTGTGGAATCGTCTCGAGGCCTCGGCTATCCTCGCCGCGCCGTCAACACAGGGAGGCGAGGCATGCACCGCACGATCCGCAAGAGCTTGATCGTCCTGTTGTTCCTGGCTTCCCCGGCGCTCGGCGCCCCCGAGGCGCTGCCGGGCTGGGTCGTGATGGCCACGCCGCACAGTTACCAAGGCCTGATTGAGCGGCTCGACCAGGCGGTCAAGGCGAACAAGATGGGTCTGGTCACCCGCGCCAGCGCGACGACCGGGGCGAAGAAGAAGCTGAACAAGACGATCGCCGGCAACATGGTCGTCGGGGTCTACCGGCCGGACTTCGCCGTGCGCATGCTCGAGGCCAGCGTGCAGGCCGGGATCGAGGCGCCGATCCGCTTCTACATCACCGAGAACGACGACGGCACGGCGACCCTCAGTTACAAGACGCCCTCGGCTGTCTTCGCGCCCTACCGCGACGGCGGCCAGGCACTGGTCGACCTGGCCGGAGAGCTCGACGCCATTTTCGACCGGATCGCCCGCCAGGCGGCCGCTCCCTGAGATCCCCTCGAACGGCGGCTGTACCGGATAGGCGTGCCACGTGGCTCTTTTTTCGCGTATTCGGCGAGAAACTGACGGCTTAATCTAGTTAATTTTATGACCGCAGTAGGTTATTGAGACTCAAAGAAGGTTAAAGGATTCGCGGTCACCAGGGGGCCGTGTTCCGAACTAATCCGAAGAGATCCCCGACATTTGGTCTAGTCCATAGTGAAAACAGTAAATGAAACTCCCGAAAATGTCTTTCTGCGACGGCGGTTTGCGCGATCCGGGTGTATTTCTAGTTTCAAAACTTCGAGTAATTCGGGAATAATCGATCTGCTCTCCCGTTGTAGATTTGTGGGGTCATCGATGAACGACAACAAGAGAGGTAAAGGAACATCGGTAACCTTTTGACGACGGGTGACCTAGGCCGGGGGGTTTCACGAGGTCTTGCTGTTCAGCGTTTTCGGCGGGCCGCATCCTTGCGGGGCGCAGCGAACGGATCTGGCGGAAAGCGATTCGGGGCCGGCCCAAGTTACGCGTGACCGAAGCCGGGCGATCGAAACCGGCACTGTCGCGTGGCTTAGCGACAACAAGAGTTACGGGCAAGAACCCAGCAACAAGAAATAGGGGATACAAGACAATGCCTCGTGAGACGGACATTCACATCGGCCGCCGTTTGCGGGAGGCGCGCCTTGCCAGAGGCCTCAGCCAGGGCGCCCTGGGCAAGCTGCTCGGCGTGACTTTCCAGCAGGTCCAGAAGTACGAGAGCGGCGCCAACCGAATCGGCGGCAGCCGCCTGTGGGACATCAGCTCGATCCTCGAGGTGCCGGTCAGCTACTTCTTCGAGGGCCTCGGCGGCAAGAGCGAGGCGGGCAGGGAGGGCGAAGCCCCCCTCACGCGGCGTTCTCTCGAGCTGGCGAAAGAGATCGACGCGATTCCCGACGAGTCCGTGAAGCAGCACTTCCTTCGCCTGGTCCGTGCCATCACCAAGTCGGACCACGACTGCATCTGAGCGCCTTTAGCGCACCGCCCGCAGCAGGCCGTGGATCGAGCGGATTCACTTGTCTTACCGGAACCGCGAAGCGTTTCCGGTAAGACATGATTCGCTCTAGCCCTCGAGCCCCATGTCCCAGAAGCCGACTTCCAGGCGCGTCGCGGCGCGGAAGGTCCGGCAGAGAGAGGTCCAGCGGCCCGCCTGCTCGGCCGCGGCGCCCAGGCGCCGTGCCGCGACCCGGTCGAGCTGACGCACGGCTGCGCCGGCGACCTCCTGGTACTCCGCCCCGGCGTAGGTCTCGATCCACTCGCTATAGGGGTTGTCGGCCGCGGAGCCGCCCTGCTCGCTGGCCAGCCTGAGCCCGATCTCAGCGTAGCCAACGACGCAGGGCGCGAGGGCGACCAGGAGGTCGAGCAGGTCCCCGGCGACGCCCTTCTCCAGCACGAAACGGGTATAGGCCATGTTCTGGGGCGCTTCCGGAACGGCCAGCATGTCGGCCTCCGAGAGCCCCCAGCGGGCGCAGGTGCCGACGTGCAGACGCATCTCCGTATTGAGCAGCGCGTCGAGCGTGGCCGCCGCCTGCCGCATGTCGTCGAGTTCCTCGCTCTTGTAGACGGCGAGCGCGTAGGCCCGAGAGAAGTGCACCAGGAAGAGGTAATCCTGCGCGAGGTAGTGGCGATAGCACGCCTCGGGCAGGCTCGCATCGCTCATCCGGCGGGTGAATTCGTGCCCGACGAAGGCCGCCCAGTCCTCGGCGCAGGTCGCCTTGAGGCGCGCAAAAAGGCTATCGGGGCCGGCCGGACTCTGGCTTGCCATGGTTCAACTCCTCTCGAGCTCGGGCCGCTACTCCAGCAGCAGGTTTCGGGTTTCTCCCGGCAGCGCGACGACCAGGCCATCGAGTGCCTCGGTCATGACCACCTGGCAGCCGAGGCGCGACGTCCGGGTCAGGCCGAAGGCGAGGTCGAGCATGTCCTCCTCGTCGTCGGAGGACTCGGGTAGCTTGTCGAACCAGGCCCCGTCGACGATGACGTGACAGGTGGAGCAGGCCAGCGAGCCCTCGCAGGCGCCCTCGATATCGACGTCGTTGCGGTGAGCGATCTCCAGAACCGACAGGCCCAAGGGCGCGTCGACCTCCTTGTGGGTTCCGTCGCGCTCGATAAAGACCATCTTCGGCATCCTGCCGGACTCCCTTGGTTGTTTGGAGGGGCGCTGCAAGTCCGCCCGTCGGCGTGTCCAGAGCATGATTCGGAGGGGCGGCCGCTACTCGGCTGCGTGCTGGCCCGGCCCGCGCAGCATGGCCACCTTGGCGGCGATCTCGTCGATCGTGAAGTCGATCTCGGCCTCCGTGGTGAAGCGTCCCAGGCCGATCCGGACCGAGGCGCGGGCGAGATCGCCCGGCAGGCCGAGTGCGCTCAGGACGTAGGACGGCTCGACCGAAGCCGAGGTGCAGGCGGAGCCGGTCGAGACCGCCAGGCGCGGCATGGCGGCCATCAGCGCCTCGCTGTCGACTCCCGGGAAGCTGAGGTTGAGATTGCCGGGGATCCGGCGCTCGCGGTCACCGTTGACCTGGAGATCGGGCAGCCGAGGGGTCAGGCCCTCGATCAGGCGGTCGCGCAGTCCGGCGATGCGCGCGCTCTCCTCGGCCATCTCCGCGCCGGCGAGCGCGCAGGCCTCGCCGAGCCCGACGCAGAGCGGCCCCGGCAGCGTGCCGGACCTGAGGCCCCGCTCCTGCCCGCCGCCGTCGAACAGAGGCAGCAGCCGCACGCGCGGGCGGCGGCGAACGTAGAGCGCGCCGATGCCCATAGGGCCGTAGAGCTTGTGGCCCGAAAGGCTGAGGAGATCGATGCCCAGGGACTGCACGTCGAGCGGGATCTTGCCGGCCGCCTGCGCGGCATCACAGTGGAAATAGGCGCCCTTCTCCCGGCAGATCGCCGCGATCTCCTCGATCGGCTGGATCACGCCGATCTCGTTGTTCACGGCCATGATCGAGACCAGCGCGGTGCGCTCGGTCACGGCGGCCTCCAGGCGCGCCAGGTCGACGAGGCCGTTGTCGCGCACCGGAAGCACCGTGAGCCCGACCCCTTCGCGCTCCATGCGCCGGCAGCTCTCCAGAACGCACTTGTGCTCTGTGGCCAGGGTCACCAGATGGGGCCGCCGCTCCTTGTGGAACCACGCCGCGCCCTTGATCGCCAGGTTGTTTGATTCGGTCGCTCCGGAGGTGAAGACGATCTCCCGGGGCTCGGCGCCGATCAGGGCCGCGACCTGAGTGCGGGCCCGCTCCACCGCGGTCTCGGCGTCCCGCCCGTAGGCATGATGGATGCTGTGCGGATTGCCGAAGCGCCCGGCGAAGAAGGGCGCCATGGCGTCGACCACGCGCGGGTCGGTCGGGGTCGTCGCCTGGTTGTCCAGGTAGATCACCTCTTCCAGGGTCTCGCTGCGCCCGGCCGGCTGTTCGCTCTGTCCCGTCATCTCGCTTCCTTCACGGGTTCAGGCCGCCGTCGGCGACGTGGCCCGGCTCTTCTCATATAGCCTGCGCCAGGCCGCCAAGAAATGCCCGATATCGGCCTCCTCTGACTGCCAGCCGAGGCTGACGCGGATCGCCGAACGGGCCTCCTCCGGGCTTGCGCCCATGGCCCGGAGCACGTGGGAGGGCTGCACCTTGCCCGACGAGCAGGCTGATCCGGCGCTGACCGCGACACCCGCGAGGTCGAGCGCCATGACCTGGGTCTCGGCGATCAGGCCCGGGGTCGAGAAGCAGGTGGTGTTGGGCAGCCGAGGGGCCTCCCGGCCGAAGATACGGGACCGGGGAGACAGGGCCAGGACCTCGGATTCCAAGCGGTCGCGCAGCGGCGCCAGGGCCGTTGCCGACGGCAGGGCAGCCAGAGCCGCCGCGGCCGCCGCGCCGAAGCCGGCCGCACCCGGCAGGTTCTCGGTGCCGGCTCGCCGCCCGCGCTCCTGGCCGCCGCCCCTGAGCCCCGGGTCGACCGTCCGTCCCGGCCCGAGAACCAGGGCGCCGACGCCCGGGGGACCGCCGAGCTTGTGGGCCGAGAGGCTCACCAGGTCGAGGTCGAGCGCCGCCATGTCGAGCGGAATCTTGCCGGCGGACTGGACCGCGTCGCAGTGCACCAGCGCCCCGGCCTCGCGGGCCAGGGCGACGATCTCGGACAGGGGCTGAATGACGCCGGTCTCGTTGTTGGCGTGCATGACGGACACCAGGGCGGGCGCGCTCTCGGCGGCCAGCAGGTCCCGCAGGGCCGCTAGATCGACCACACCGTCGGGCCGGAGGGGGACCCGCTCGGCCCGCGGCGCCGCCCGGAGCACGGAATCGTGCTCGCCAGCCGAGACCAGCAGGCGCCGCCCGCCGCCGGCGAGCGCGAGGTTGTTGGCCTCGGTCCCGCCGCTGGTGAAGATAACCTCCTGGGGCCGCCCGGAAACCAGGGCCGCCACGGCCTCGCGCGCCTCTTCCAAGAGACGGCGCGCCACGCGGCCGGGGGCGTGGACCGAGGAAGGATTTCCTGTGACCGCCAGCGCCGCGGCGACCGCCGCCGCCGCTTCCGGGCGAACCGGCGCGGTTGCGTTGTAATCCAGGTAGACGGTGCCCGACATCGGCCTCAGGACGGCGGCGCGGTCGGCTCCCCGCCGTCGGCTGCGGGACCGGTCGGGCCAGTCTCGCGCCCGATTACGTCGGCCAGGGTTACGGATTCCAGGTAGAGAAAGATCTTGTTATCCAGCTCTTCCCAGAGGTCGTGGGTCGCGCAGCGCACCGGGTTGTCGCGGCAGCCGGCGGGCTGCACCGGGGTGCAGCGCGTGGTGGGAACCGGTTCATCGACCGCCGCGACGATATCGGAGATACGGATCTCCTGCGGGTCGTGCCCCATCAGGTACCCGCCGCCGGGTCCGCGAACCGCGTTGACCAGGCCCCCGCGGCGCAGCTTGGCGAAGAGCTGCTCCAGATAGGAGAGCGAAATCTGCTGGCGCTCCGCGATCTCCGCGAGCGCGGTCGGACGGCCGCTTTCCGCGCCGGCCAGCTCGACCAGCGCCATCACCGCATAACGCCCCTTGGTGCTGAGTCTCAAGGCTGGGAATCCTCAAACATCGTGGCGGACGGGCTGGTTCCGGCTAGAACTTGCCCCGTGTCGGCTCTTCGGCGCCGCCGGCCTCTTCCGACGGGCCTTCGACGCCGATCGGGTCGATATCGCCGCCGCGCTCCAACTGCTGTTCTAGTTCTCCGACCCGCGCGCGAAGGCTCTGCACCTCGCCCAGGAGGCCGTCGATCGCGCGGCTGACCGGATCGGGAACGTCGCCGGTCGGCGTCCCGTAGGCCACGAAACCGGGATCCTTGTCGGCCGGCTGCCGGCGCGTTGCGACCGCCTTGGCCGGGATCCCGACCACCGTGGTGCATTCCGGCACGTCCTTGGTGGCCACCGCGTTGGCGCCGACCCGGGCACAGCGCCCGACCGTGATCGGCCCCAGCACCTGGGCCCCGGACCCGACGATGACGCCGTCCTCGAGGGTCGGGTGCCGCTTCTGCTCGCGCTGGCTGTGACTATCGACGCTCGGCGCTACCCCGCCCAGCGTCACGCCGTGATAGAGCGTGACGTCGTCGCCGATATGGGCGGTCTCGCCGATCACGACGCCCATGCCGTGATCGATCACCAGGCGGCGCCCGATGGTCGCGCCCGGATGGATCTCGATGCCGGTCATCCAGCGCCCGAACTGGGAGACCCAGCGCCCAAAGAGGTGCCAGCCTCGCCGCCAGAGCACATGCGCGCAGCGGTGGAACAGCAGCGCCTGGAACCCAGGGTAGAGCAAGACCACCTCCAGCCTCGACTTCGCAGCCGGATCGCGGGCGATGATCGCGTCGACATCCTCGCGGAGATTCTTCAGCATCTAGGCGCCTTGCGTGCTATATTCCCTGCGCGCCGAGCCCCAGGGGCCACGGCCACGGGGGACAGGCGGGTACATGGGATGAGCCTTGGCTTCTCATATAGATAACACGACCAATTTGGTCAAGTTTACTCGTCCAGCATCAACAGCTTGTGACCGGCTGGGCGGGGGCCTTTCCGGCCCCCGCCATTCGGGCTATGCGATCCGTTATAGAGGAACCATGAAGCAGGGTAGTGAAGGACATGCCTGAGGTGATCTTCAACGGCCCCGAAGGCCGCCTGGAGGGTCGGTATCATCATAACCGGGATCCCTCGGCGCCGATTGCGCTGATGCTGCATCCGCATCCACAGTACGGCGGGACGATGAACAACAAGGTGGTCTACACCATGTTTCACGCCTTCGTCCGCCAGGGCTGCTCGGTGCTGCGCTTCAACTTTCGCGGCGTCGGACGGTCGCAAGGCGAATACGACCGGGGCGAAGGCGAGCTCTCCGATGCAGCGTCGGCCCTCGACTGGCTGCAGTCTTACAACGAGAACGCGAACATCTGCTGGATCGCTGGCTTCTCGTTCGGCGCCTGGATCGGCATGCAGCTGCTGATGCGGCGGCCCGAGATCACCGGCTTCGTCTCGATCTCGCCGCCGGCCAACATGTACGATTTCAGCTTCCTCGCGCCCTGCCCCTCTTCGGGGCTGGTCATCCAGGGTGCCCAGGACGAGATCGTGCCCGAGGCCTCGGTCGCCAAGCTGGTCACCAAGCTGTCCAGCCAGCGCAACCTGGAGATCGACTACCGGATCGTCGAGGGCGGGAGCCACTTCTACGAGGAGCACCTGGAGACCCTGAACCTCCATCTCGACGACTATCTGGCGAAGGTGCTCCGCCAGGGCCAGCAGCCGCTCTCGGCGGCGAACTAGAAAACCAGGATCTGGATACGCAGGTCGCGGGCGCCGCGAGGCGGAAAACGGCGCTCCGCCTGCCATAGACCCGACAGAACCAGCCGAGCGGCCATAAGATGCGAAAGCTTACCGCCTGCATCCTGCCCTTGTTGTTCGCGACGGCCTGCGCGACGGCACCCCCGGAGCCCTCCATTCTATCGCTGTCCGATCCCTCCTCGGTGACCGAAGAGAACGTCACGGTCAACGCGGATTCCTACATGGACAAGCAGCGCCAGAATGTCTTCTTTCGCGCCTCGTTCCCGGGAGAGTCCGTCCTCGCCGTCCACCTCTCGATCGAGAACCAACGGAAGGCGCCGGTGCGTATCGACCCCTCGGCGGTCACCGTCGTCCTGCCCGACGGCAACAGCCTGCGCCCGAAAGAGAGCAAGATCCTGGTCGATTTCCTGGGGATCGCCCCCGAACCGCCGCCGCTCTTCAGCATGGAAGCCTTGGCTGATGCGTTTTCGATGCCCGTGCGAAGCTCGCCTCTGTTACTACCGCGCGACAATCCCTACGCCATCCCTGTGGCTCAGTCCCGTGAGCACCAGTGGCGGATAAGACGGTGGATTCTCGCCAAGTATGAGGGGATGCAGTTGAAGGGCCAGGTTATCGGCCCGGGCGGCACGGCATCGGGCTTCGTCTACTTCATCGACACCGAGGCGCGGGATCAATTCAAGCCCGCGCTCCTCCGCCTGCCCATGGCTGAAGAGCATCGGTCTGACGGGACCGACCTGGTGATCCCCAACATAGGCGCGGCGGGCGGCCACTCAATTCCCTTCAACCGGAGTCCGCGTGATCTTGACAGCGGCCCCAGCCGCGGCACGGCTGCCGTGGTCCTTCTGGGTCCTGGCGACGTCGCGCCGGCTGCCGCGACCGGCAAAGAGCCGCTCTACCAGCCGTGGCAGGTTCGCGGCTATCTCCTTCGCCACAAGGTCCGCTTCAAGACCGTGATGGCCGACTATAACCAGCAGCACAGGATCGTGGTCGACGAGCGCGGTGAGACGAGGCTCGCGGCGATTTACAGGACCAAGATCAAGGAAACCAGGGGCGACCGAGTGGTCCTCGGAGTCGGGCTGGTCGTCGGCGTGGGCGTGAACGAAACCTCCGACGAGGTCGACATTGAGTTCGAATGGCGGGACAACCATCTCGTTGCGGTGGGCCCCGCGGGCGGCTAGCCCGGCCCCGGCCGCATGTTGTTCGGCAGGAAGGTGGCGATCTCCGGAAAGACCACCAGGATACCGACCATGACCACCATGAGAAGGAACATGGGGATCGCGGTCCGGGCGATGTAGTTGATCTCGTGGTGCGTCATGCCCTGCATGACGAAGAGGTTGAAGCCGATCGGCGGGGTGATCTGCGCCATCTCCACCACCACGACGATGAAGATGCCGAACCAGATCACGTCGATCCCAGCCTGGCGGATCATCGGCTCGACCACGGCCATGGTCAGCACGACCGAGGAGATGCCGTCCAGGAAACAGCCGATGATGATGTAGAAGATCATCAGCGCCAGGATCAGCAGGTAGGGCGAGAGCTCCATCGCCTCGATCCACCCGGCCAGGCCGCGCGGCAGGCCGGTGAAGCCCATGGCCAGCGACAGGAAGGCCGCGCCGGCCAGGATCAGCGCGATCATGCAGGAGGTGCGGGTCGCGCCCAGCAGGCTTTCCATGAAGGTCTTGCGGCTGAGCGATCCCTGGGCGGCGGCCAGGGCGAGCGCGCCGACCACGCCGCACGACGCGGCCTCGGTCGCGGTCGCCCAACCCAGGTACATGGAGCCGATGACGAAAAGCACGAGCAGGATGACCGGCCCGAGGAAGCGCGCTTCCTGGATCTTGACCAGCAGGCTCATGCGCGGCTCGGGCGGCGGCACCTGGTCCTTGCGCACAAAAGACCAGACCGCGACGTAGCCCATGAACAGGCTGGCCAGGACGATGCCCGGCAGGATCCCGGCGATGAACAGCTTGGAGATCGACTCGTTGATGGTCACGCCGTAGACGATCAGCGTCAGCGAGGGCGGGATCATCAGGCCGAGCGTCGCCGCGCCGGTCAAGGTGCCGATGATCATGTGTTCGGGATAGCCGCGCTTCCTCAGTTCCGGAATCGACATCTTGCCGACCGTCGTAAGGGTCGCAGCGGAAGAGCCTGAAACGGCGGCGAAAACCGTGCAGCCCACGATGTTGGTATGGAGCAGGCGCCCGGGCAGGCCGGCCATCCAGGGCGAGAGGCCGCGGAACATGTCCTCCGACAGGCGGGTGCGGAAGAGGATCTCGCCCATCCAGATGAACAGCGGCAGCGCGGTCAGCGACCATGACGAGGACGACGTCCAGATCGTCGTGATCATGGCGTCGCCCGCCGGGCGGCTGGTGAACAGCGTCATGGCGACATAGGCCACGCCGAGCAGCGCCAGGCCGACCCAGACACCGGAGCCGAGCAGCACGAAGAGCGCGAGGAGCAGCACGCCGGCGAGTGGCAGGAGTTCCATGGGTCCGTCCTACTCGCTGTGCTGGTCCGCCGCCGCCTGGTCGCCCAGCCTCCCGGTGCCGCCGAACAGGATGCGGCAGAAGTGGTCGGCCAGGGCGAGTGCCAGCACGGAGACGCCGACCGCCATGGAGAGCTGGGGTATCCAGAGCGGCGTTGCGTCCTGGCCCTGGGAGATGTCGTTCAGCTTGAACGACCAGTAGGTTCCCTTGATCGCGTAGTAGGCGAAGTAGCCGGCCAGGACCGTACCGATGCCGAAGCACCAGAGCTCGGCCCAGCGGCGCCGGTGGCCGAGACGCGACAGGAACAGGCTGACCCGGATGTGGGCGCCGTGGTTGAGCGCGTAGGCCATGGCGAAGAAGGAGGCGCCGGCCATGGCGTAACCGGCGTAGTCGGTCGAGCCGGGCACGGTGAACCCGGTCCAGCGCGCGACCATTTGGACCACGATGATGCAGAGGATCAGGAGCAGGAAGATCGCCCCGATGCCGCCGCAGAGATTGTAGACGAAGTCCAGGATCGGCCTGAGCCGCCGTCCGAACGAAAGCATTCGACTGCCCCCTCGCGCCCGCTGGCAAGAAGGGGCGCCGGACCCGAAGGACCGGCGCCTCTTATCGGGTGTCTACTGAGCGGCCTTGAAGGCCTCGACGATCTTCTTGCCGGTGTCGCCGGTCTGACCGAGCCACTCCTCGGTCATGGTCGCGCCAATGCCCTCGAGGTCCTTGCGCAGGGCGTCGCCCGCAGGCTGGACGGTCATGCCGTTCGCTGCCAGCTGGGTCATGTACCAGTCGGTCAGCTGCTTCGACTGCGTGGTGCCGGCCCTCTCGGCGAGCATGGCCACACCCTTGACGATGTTGCGCGTACCCTCGTCGAGGTCCTCCCAGGCATCCTTGTTGACCATGACGTAGTTACGCGGCAGCCAGGCATTGACCTCGTAGAAGTGGCTGAGATGTTCCCAGACCTTGCGGTCGTAGCCGGTCGAGCCGGAGGAGATGAAGGCCTCGGCGACGCCTGTCGCCAGCGCCTGGCTCAGCTCCGCCGCCTCTATCTGCACCGGCTGCATGCCGGCCAGCTCGGCCAGCCGGGCGGTCGCCGCGTTGTAGGCGCGGAACTTGATGCCCTTCATGTCGGCCACGCCGCCGATCTCCTGCTTGAAGTACATGCCCTGCGGCGGCCAGGGCACCGAGTAGAGCAGCACGAGATTCTGCTTCTCGAGGATCTGCTCCATCTCCGGCCTGACGATCTGCCAGAGCTTCTCCGAATCATCGAAGGAGGTTGCCAGGAACGGCACGGAGTCGACGCCGAACATCGCGTCTTCGTTCTGGTGCGCCGACAGCAGGCGCTCGCCGATCGGCGCCTGGCCGGTCTGCACCGCGCGCTTGATCTCGTTCCCCTTGAACAGCGAGCCGCCGCCGTGCACCACGATCTCCAGTGCGCCGCCGGTCGCGACCTTGACCGCCTCGGCGAAGGCCTTGCCGTTCTGGGTGTGGAAGTTGCTGTCGGCATAGGCCATGGCCATGTCCCACTTTTCCGCGGCCCGGGCGCCCGAGACCGCGATCCCGAGGCCGAGTGCGAGGCCGGCCGCCGCCAGAGGCAACGACCTTGGGAGCTTCGAATACGTCATTGCAGTCCTCCTCCGTAACAAGTTGGTTTTCTTAAGCAAAGCGATCGACCCTATAGGGCGTCAAGTCGAGATTGGGTTTGCGCCCCGCGATCAAGTCGGCGATCAGGCGGCCGGTCTTGGGACCGCTGGTCAGGCCGACGTGGTGATGGCCGAATGCGCAGTAGAGACCGCGCCGCTCCGGCGCCTCGCCGAGGAACGGCAGGCTGTCGATCGGCGCGGGGCGATGACCCATCCATTCCCGCGCCTCCTCATAGTCGAGCTTGGGGAAGAGCTCCTTGATCCGCCGCTTGAGCATGGCGAAAGGCCGCGCGCTGGCTGGGGCGTCGAGCCCCCCGAACTCGACCAGGCCGGCGACGCGCAGGCCTTCGGCCATGGGGCTGGCGAAGAACTTGCCGGACGCCAGGGCGATCGGGCAGCGCGGCATGACAGAAGGTTTGAGGAGCTCGATGTGGTAGCCGCGCTCGCTCTCGAGCGGCGTCTTGAAACCGAGCCGCTCGGTCAGCTGCGCCGACCACGCGCCGCCGGCGATGACCGCAGCATCGCAGTCCAGCCGGTCCCTGTCGGTCACTACCGCGGTCACCCGCCCCTCGGCCATGACCACGTCCCTCGCCTCGCCCATCACCAGGGCGCCGCCCTGGGACACGAAGTGGGCGGCAAGATCCTTGACGTAGTGGGAGGGGTAGCGCACCGCCCCGTGGTCGCGCAGCAATACCCCGCACTGCACCTTGGGCCCCAGCGTGGGCTCCAGGTCGAGCAGCCGTCGGCGGTCGAGCACGTCCCAGGAGAAGCCGTTCTCCCGCCGCAGGTTCCAGGTGTAGGCGTCGGCCTCGTAGGCCTGGCGGTTAGCGTAGGCATAGAGGATCTCGCTGTCGATCAGCCATTTGGCCGCCGCCGTGCCCTCTGCGAGCTGGCGGTGCTGCTCGACCGAGTCAGCGACCATGGGTGCGAGCCGCGCCGCGATCTCCGCGGCCTTGCTGGCGGTGGCGCAGCGCAGATAAGGCACCAGCCACGGCACCAGCTTCGGCAGGTAGCCCCAGCGCAGGTAGAGCGGGCTGTCGGGATCGAGCAGCAGGCCGGGCACCTTGGCGAGCAGGCCGGGCACGGTCACCGGCACCACGCTGGAACAGGCGACGATGCCGGCGTTGCCGTAGGAGGTCGCTTCGCCCGGCGCCTGCCGGTCGAGAACCGTGACGTCGTGGCCGTCGCGCTGCAGATGCAGGGCCGCGGAGATGCCGACGATGCCGGCACCGATCACCACGACCTTGCGCTGCTGGCCGTTCTCCATGCTAGGCGACCCACTCGCTGACCGGGGCGCGCGCCTCGTGGAGCGGCTGGCACACCACGTCGACCAGGCAGGGTCCGCCGTGCGCCACGGCCCGGCCCAGGACGCCGGCCAAGTCCTCCGGGTCTTCGACCCGCCAGGACTCCAGACCGAAGGCCTCGGCCACGGCCGCATGGCGGGTCTCGGAGAAATCGACCGAGAAGTAGCGCGCGCCGAAGCCGGCCTTCTGGCCCGCCTTGATCCAGCCGAAGACCGAGTTGGAGATGACGACCATGACCACCGGCACCCGGAGCCGCCCGATGGTCTCCAGCTCGCCGGACGTAAAGCCGAAGGAGCCGTCGCCCATGACGGCGACGCAGAGGCTATCGGGCCGGCCGAAGGCGCACCCCACGGCCGCCGCCATGGCGTAGCCGAGCGCGCCGTGCGCCCGGTTGGAGATGAAGTGGCGGCCGGCCAGGCGCTGTTCGTAGAAGGCCGAGAAGTAGGGACAGGGCGTCCCGGGATCCGCTACCAGAACCGCGTCGTCGGGCAACACGCTCTGCAGGGCGGCAACCACCCGCTCGGGAAGAATCGGCGTCTCGCGGCTGTGCGACAGCGCGCTGAAGTAGTCCGCCTTCTCGCGCCTGGCCCGCCCCGCCCGCTCGGCGCCGCCGAAGCCGGCAGGACGGTCGTCCAGCGCGCGGTTCAGCGCCAGGAGACCGAGGCGGGCGTCGCCCACCAGGGCGACCTCGGTCGGGTAGTTGGCGCCGATCACCGCCGGGTCGGAGTCGAGGTGCATGATCCGGGTGCCGGCGCCGGGGTGACGCCAGCGCTCCGTCGTCACCGAGCCGGCGCGGCAGCCGATGAAGAACACCAGATCGGCCTCTTCCAGCACCGCCCGGGTCGCCGGCACGCCACCGTTGGAGCCGACCACCCCGACCGCGCAGGCGTGGGTCTCCGGCAGGCTGCCCTGGCCGCTGATCGTGGTCGTGACCGGAATGTCGAGCCGTTCGGCGAAGCTCTGAAGGGCGGACTCGCCGCCGGCGATCACGACACCGCCGCCGCAGACCAGGACCGGCCGCTTCGCGGTGGCGAGCCCGTCCAGGGCGGCCTCGACCGCTGCAGGATCGGGGCCGCTCGGTAGGGCCGGGAAGCGGCCCAGCTCGTCCTGCGCCCAGATCTCGGACTCCGGCACGGGCGCCTTCTGCACGTCGAACGGCAGCCCGAGGTGGGCGGCACCGGGTCGGCCCGTGGTCATGGCGCGGAAGGCCGCCCGCACCGCCGCCGGAAGCCGCTGCGACTGGTCGACCACCGTGTTCCATTTGGTCAGCGGGCGGAACAGACCGCCCTGGTCCAGTTCGGTCAGCGCGAAGCGGCCGCGCGCGCCGACTGAGATGTCGGTGGTAATGCCCAGGACCGCGATGGAGGACTCGTTGGCCTCGACCAGACCCGGCAGGATATAGGTCGCGCCGCCGCCGCTGGGACCTTCGCAGACGCCGACCCGCCCGGTAACACGCGCGTAGCCGTCCGCCATGTAGGCGGCCGAGCGCTCGTCTCTGGTCAGGACATGGGTCATGCCGTGGTCGAGCCGCTGCAGCGCGTCATAGAAGGGCAGCGAGGTGTCGCCGCAGAGGCCGAAAACGTGCTTCACGCCGTAGAGCTGCAGCATACGGACCAGGGCTTCGGCGCCGGAGAACTGATTCATCCGCGCCGGCCCCCGCCGCGCGCCGGCCGTCCGGATCGACCCGCCACGCCAAATCTCCCCCAGTCCCAGGCTACCTGCGATAGATTAGGGCCGGCGCCCTGCAAGACACAAGGACCCTGGACCGCGGCCCCGCCCGGCGGTGGCTCTCGGCCCGGGAGGATCGACCCATGACCAAGCCCCTCGAACGAACCCGACCGGCCCTGGCCCACGGCGGCAAAACCGTCTACGGCGCGGCGGTCGGCATCCTCATGCTGGAAACCCGCTTCCCGCGAATTCCGGGTGACATCGGCAACGCGATGACCTGGCCCTTCCCGGTGCACTACCGCGTGGTGCCGGGCGCCTCGCCCGACAAGGTCGTGCGCCGGCGCGCCGAGGGCCTGCTCGACGCCTTCGTCGAGGCGGGGCGCGCGCTGGTCGCCCAGGGCGCCGACGGCGTTACCACCAACTGCGGCTTCCTTTCGCTGTTCCAGGCGGAGCTGGCGAGCGCGCTCGGCGTGCCGGTCGCGACCTCTTCACTGATGCAGGCGCCTCTGATCCAGAGCCTGCTGCCGCCGGAGCGGCAAGTCGGGATCATCACGATCAGCCGGGAAAGCCTGACAGCGGACCACCTGCGCGCGGCCGGCGTCGATCCTGCCGTCGAGATCGTCGGCACCGAAGGCGGCCGAGCCTTCAGCCGGACCATCCTGGACGACGAGGAGACGCTGGACGTAGAGGCCTCGCGCCTGGACCTGCTCGATGCGGCGGCCGACCTCGTGGCGCGCCAGCCCGCGACCGGCGCCATCCTACTAGAGTGCACGAACATGGTGCCTTATGCGGCTGATATCCGGATAAAATTCAACCTTCCGGTCTATTCGATCTACAGCTTCGTCCAGTGGTTCCAGGCGGGCCTGCTGCCCCGCGCGTTCGCCGGCGCCCTGGGCGACCCTCGGAGCTAGAGCGGATCATGTTTAGATGGAACCACTTCGTGGTCTCCAACTAATCATGTGAATCCGCTCTACATCTAAGGTTTAGAGCAGATTCACCGGGTTTGATGGATCGCCTCCGGCGATGCAGTCAAACCCGGATCTGCTCTAGACGCGGTTTGTGCCCACCGGGGCTTTGTGTTAGAGCAGCCCGCGTTTCAGGCCAGCGCCCGCCATCCTGTGAAAGACCATGAGCACACCACGTTCCGAATTCCTTCGAACGCTGCAAGAACGCGGCTTCATCCATCAGTGCACGGACGTGGAGGCGCTCGATAAGCAGGCGCTGGAAGGCGGGCTGACCGCCTACATCGGGTTCGACTGCACGGCCGACTCGCTCCATGTCGGCAGCCTCGTGCAGATCATGATGCTCTACTGGCTGCAGCGCAGCGGCCACAAGCCAATCGTGCTGATGGGCGGCGGCACGACCAAGGTCGGCGACCCCTCGGGCAAGGACGAGGGCCGCAAGCTGCTGAGCAACTCCGACATCGCCAGGAACATGGCCGGGATCAAGGGCGTCTTCGCCCAGTTCCTGACCTTCGGCGAAGGACCGAGCGACGCGCTCATGGCCAACAACGCGGACTGGCTCGACGCGCTGGCCTACATCCCTTTCCTGCGCGACGTGGGCCGGCACTTCACGATCAACCGCATGCTGACCTTCGATAGCGTCAAACTGCGGCTCGACCGCGAACAACCAATGACCTTCCTGGAGTTCAACTACATGATTCTCCAGGCCTACGACTTTCTCGAGCTGGCCCGGCGCCATGACTGCGTACTGCAGATGGGCGGCTCCGACCAGTGGGGCAACATCGTCAACGGCGTCGAACTGGGCCGGAGGATCGACCAGCGCAGCCTTTTCGGCCTGACGACGCCGCTGATCACCACGGCCTCGGGCGAGAAGATGGGCAAGACCGCCGCCGGCGCGGTCTGGCTCAACGAAGCGCGCCTCGCGCCCTACGACTACTGGCAGTTCTGGCGCAACACGGAGGACGCCGACGTCGGCCGTTTCTTGAGGCTCTTCACGACGCTTCCTCTCGACGAGATTGCGCGCCTCGAGGCGCTCGAGGGCTCGGAGATCAACGAAGCCAAGAAGGTGCTGGCCGACGCCGCAACGGAGTTGTGCCACGGCAGGGCCGCGGCCCAGGCCGCCGCGGAAACCGCCCGCAAGACCTTCGAGCAGGGTGTGTTCGCCCAGGACTTGCCGAGCCTGGAGGTGGAACGCAGCGAGCTCACCGACGGGATTCCGGCTTTCGAGCTTTTCCGCAGGGCCGGGCTGGCCGAGAGCAACGGCGCCGCGCGCCGGCTGATCAAGGGCGGCGGAGCGCGCCTCAACGACAAGGTGATCAAGGAGGAGACCGCCTCGGTGGCGCTGGGCGATCTGACCGAGGAAGGAGTGGTCAAGCTCTCGGCCGGAAAGAAGCGCCACGTCCTGATCCGGCCCGCGTGACGCCAACGCCGCGGCCCCTCTCGATCCGAAGCGATGCCCTTTATCGTTGGGGTCCGGGCGGAAACACGGTGGGCGGGTCGCCGCCGGAGCGGCCGAAGATGCCGCGGAGAAATCCCGGCGTCAGCAGCGACAGCGGGTTGACGCTGACCTCGGGATCGTTCATCGGCCCTTCGGCGCTATAGAGCACTGCGAAGAGCCCCTCGCCCTCCCCGCCGGTCAGGAGGACGCCGACCAGAGGGATCTTCTCGAGCAGCTGGTTGACGCTGTAAGCCGGCACGATCGTCCCCTCGAGGTCGACCGCTGCGTCGTCCAAATCGATGTCGCCGCGCGCCGTGATTCCGAGGCCGGGACCGTAGACGCGCAGAAGCTCGGTCTTCGCCGTGCCGTCAACAAGCACGAAATCACCCTTCATGCGTTCGAAACGGATGCCGTTGCCGGTCAAAGTATCGAGCAAGCCGGTGAACGACGCGACCGAGAGAAGGTTGGCCAGCAAGGGGGTTTCGACCAGCTTGAAGTTGCGTACGCGGATCTTGCCCGCCAGGTCGTTCTGCGGGATCGGTCCGTCGCTCGCCGCGCTGATGCTGAGGCGTCCGCCTTCCACAGTGTCGTTCAAGTTGAAGGAATACAGCAGGCCGCCGACATCGTCGGCGTGAACCGTCAGATCGAACCGCCCATTATCGGCAGGCCCGTAGTCGAAGGTGAAACTGCGCTCCTCTTCGTTCAGCCCCATCTCCTCGATCTCGGCCTCGGCCTCCTCCAGGGCCACGGCGTTCTCCTGGCGGTTGGCCAGATCGTCCTGGTCCAGCTTGGTGTTGCCGGCCCGCTGCATCGACATGTCACGGTCGGGGTCGACGTCCATTCCGACCGTCCAGGCGTCTTCGGGAACCCTCCCCGAGATGACCAGGCGCTGCCAGCCGCCGTCACGGCGATCCATCAGGAAAGAGACGTCCTCCACTCTGCGGCCTTCTCCAAAACGCACGGAACTGAGATGAGGCGCCGAGGCGAAGAGATTCGGCAGCTCCAGCATCTCGTCCGAGGCTTGGTCCGCAGCGCCGTTCGCCGCCGGCCGCTTTGTGACGGTCGTCATGAAGGGCTCGGCATCGAGCTCACCTTCGCCGAGCACGACCCTCATGCCACCCGGCTGCCACTCCAGGTCGATCGACGACAGCCGGTTGCGTCCCAGCCGAACGTCCTCGAGCATCACCCGGCGCAAGGAAGTGCCGGTCTCGTCGAACTCACCCCGACCCCGCGCCGCGAGGGTCCCCGCTTCGAGGCGCCGCAACTCGAAATCGACGAAGCGCTCTCCGCTAACCCCGAGCGAGCCTTCGAGGCGGCCCGGAACGTTGCGCGGCTTCAACCACTTGAGGTCGTCAATGATCAGCCGCGCGGTCAGCAGGTCGGCCTGCATGTCGATCCTGCCGTTGCGTTGCGCGTCCAGCTTGATCTCGACGGAACCCGCCAGTTCACCTTCCAGGTAACGCAAGAGGTCGAGCCCGAAGGCGTCCAGGTCCTTCTCGTCGATACTGTCGAACTCGACCTTGAACACGCTCTGGAAGGGCGCCTCCCTCCCGAAGTTCTCGGTCCAGTCCATTAGGATCGGCACGCCCCCGAAGACGATCGGACCGCTCACGGTCATGGACTCGTTGTCGACCGTCAGGCGCACGTCGCCTTCCGTCACATCCTGGTCGAGGGCGATGGAATCTAGGCGGAGCCTCTTGATCTCAGCTTCGGCCCCGACCCGGATTTCCTCGAATGTCAGGTCCTGGATAAGCGGAAAGGAAAAGTGGACCTCGGCCTTCGCATCGCCCGCGGTTCGCGCCGGATCGACGCCGAGTTCGGACATCAAGCCCAGACTGTCGTCGTTGAGCAGCGTCAGCGCGTCGCGGAGCGGTCCGCCGATCTTGATGCGCAACTCGAGTTCCTGATCCTCCTTGTCGAGGCCGAGGACCGCGACCTTGCCCGACTCGACCTCGATCCCGTCCAGCCTTCCCGTCTCGGGGATGAAGACCATTTGCTCGACATCGAAGGTCGCGGTCCCGGATATGTCGACGACCGGCGGCAGCGGCTTCTGGTAGTAGACCGTCAGGTCCCGATATCGGAGGGTTCCGGACAGATGCTCTACCGTTGTCGCCTCGAGGTCGTCGGTGGGAATCCAGAGACCCGCCGTTATGTCTGCCGTCTCGACCTCGCCCTCGCTGATGTTCTCGACGGTCCAGTCCCGCGCGTTCTTGGCGACGGGAAGAGGCCAGAACAGACCAATGTCGCCGGCCGAGACCCGACGCACCTCCCCGCCGAACTCCAGGCGCAACCCCTCGTCGAGAAAGCGGGCCGAGGCCGAGAAGGACAGGGACGCGGCGGCGTCGATGTCGCCCTCGAAGCCGTGCGGCGAAACGGTCGCGGCCACCTCCTCCATTTCCAGGGCGCCCGCCTCGGGCTCCCAGGCGCCCTGCAGCGAGAGGGCGTGGACGGCAACCGGCTCGGGCAGCCACTGGGGCAGGGTCAGGGAACCGGGAGCGGCGGTTATCTTGTAGCTCATACTGCGCAGACGACCGTTGGCGGCCAGCGACGCCTCGAGGGATCCGCTCAGGGGAAGATCAAAGCCGGCGACCGGCGCCATGTCCGCGCTGAAGAATCCGAGGGAGGGCGCCCGCAGGTCGACGAGCCGCGCCTCGAGATCGATCGACTCGTTCTCGGCCTGATAGAACAGTGACAGGTCCAGTTCGCCGGTCTCCTGCACATCACTGAACGATAGCGTGACCCGTGCCGCCAGGCCGCTGCTCAGGCGCTGCACGGAGATATGCGCCGAGGGCGCGTGCCAGACCGAATTGATGGAGCGGTCGATGATGAAGAGCGAGCCGTCGACGATGCGCACGGCGCGGAGGAAGGACAAGGGATCGGTCCGCTGCGGATCGGCATTCATCTGGGCGATGAACTCGGGCACGAACTGGGAGATATCAAGCTGCGCCGCCTCGTCCGCCGTCTCCTCTTCCGGCAGGCCGTAGGACTCGAAATCGAAGCCGCCGTCTTCCTGTCGAACCAGCGTCACGCTGGCGCCGAAGGCTTCGATCCTGGAGGGCGCGATCTGGCCGACCATCAGCGCCGCCAGGCTTATGTTGACGGAGAGCTCGGGCAGGCTGATCAGCGGAAGTCCTGCCTCGTCGACCAGTTTCACGTCGCGCAGGCGGACATCCATGGCCCGAGACCAGTCGGCCCAGATCAGCACCGTCTCGCCGATCTTCAGTCTCGACTTCTCCTCCGTCCCCAGCCTTACGGCGCTCTCCAGGTAGGGGGTGAGGAAGTCCAGCTTGACCGGCCCCTGGGCGAGACGCCAGGAGCCCGCGCCAACCAGCACCGCGCCGAGCACGGCGAGGCCGGCCAGGGTCTGAAGACAGATTCTCAGCGACCGCTTAATCATTGCGGGAGACGACCCGGCCCGCGGCCAGACGCCGCCCGCGGGTCCCGAGGCGTTCCGGGGAGCGACGAGGCGCGACCGTGACCATTAAGACATCCACAAAACGGGCTGTGCGGCGCCCTGCTCTGGCCAAGGCCCTTGGCAGCGCCCGCGAGACCTGTTGATCTGATGATCGGGGAGGGCCGCATAGCACGGACGGCAGCGATGACCAACCAGAAGGTTGCGCGACCCTCATTGTTACACGCCTGAGCCATGAGCCTGTCGCAAGACCTTCATTTCCTGGACACCGATTCAGCCTTGGCGAGCAAGGCCGACGAGGGACGCGTCGCCATCGGATACGAGCGCTGGCGCGAGGGCGTCGCCAAACTCGAAGATCCGGACAGCAGCAGCCTGGCCGGCGCACTGGCGAATGATCGGCGCGGACAACGACTGCTTAACGGGATCTTTGCCAACAGCCCTTTCCTGACCGAGTGCGCTCTCGGAGATATGGGGTTCTTTACCAGCCTCTTGAAGCTGGGCGCCGACAAAGCTTTCGCCGACCTTATGGCTGCGGTCGACGGCGCCGCGCGCGAACGGCCCGACCGGCGCGCCCTGATGGCCGCGCTTCGGCGGCTGAGGAAACGGGCCGCGCTGACCGTCGCTCTGGCCGATATCTGCGAGGTCTGGTCCCTGGCGAGGGTCTGCGAGGCGCTGAGCGCCTTCGCCGACGCTGCCCTGACCGCAGCCGCAAGCCACCTTATCCTGACCGCCGCCGAGCGCGGACACTTGGGGGTGCGGAACCCGGAAGAGCCTCTGGAAGGCTGCGGCTACGCCATCCTCGGCATGGGCAAGCTCGGCGCCCGGGAACTGAACTACTCCTCCGACGTGGATCTCATCGTGATCTACGACCCGGCCATGATCGATTATCGCGGCCCCTTGAGCGTGCAGGAGGCCTTCGTGCGGCTGACGCGGGACCTGGTCACCCTCATGGAGGAACGAACCGGCGACGGCTATGTCGCGCGGGTGGACCTGCGGCTCCGGCCCGATCCTGCGGCCATGCCGCTCGCCATCGCCTACAACACGGCCATGTCCTACTACGAGAGCATGGGACAGAACTGGGAACGCGCCGCCATGATCAAGGCGCGACCGGTCGCCGGTGACCTGGCGCTCGGCGCCGAGTTTATTACCGAATTGAGGCCCTTCGTCTGGCGCAAGCACCTGGATTTCTGGGCAATACAGGACGTGCACTCGATCAAGCGCCAGATCAACGCGCAGAAGGGTAGCCGGGACATCGGCCTCGCCGGTCACAATGTCAAACTCGGTCGCGGCGGAATACGGGAAATCGAGTTCTTCGCCCAGACCCAGCAGCTGATCTACGGCGGCCGCGCCCCCGAACTGCGCAGCGCGCGGACCGAGGACGCCCTCCGCGCTCTGGCCGACGCCGGCCGGATCGATCCGGAGATCGCCATACAATTGGGAGAATCATATCGTTTTCTGAGGAAATTAGAGCACCGTCTTCAGATGATGGATGATCACCAGACCCACTCGATCCCGAAGGAACCGGCCGGTCTCGAACGACTCGCCGCCTTCATGGGCCATGCAGAGCTGGCGCCGTTCGAACGCGAGTTCCTGACCCACCTGCGCGCCGTCGAAGCCGCCTACGCCGAGCTCTTCGAACAGGCGGAGCCCCTGTCGGGACCCGGCAACCTGGTTTTCACCGGCGGCGAGCCGGAGGCGGCCACGCTGCAGAGCCTGGCCGAGCTGGGTTTCAAGGACGGGGCGCTGGTGTTCAACACCGTCAGAGCCTGGCACCACGGACGTCATCGCGCCACCCGCTCGACCCGTGCGCGCGAGATCCTGACCGAGCTGATGCCGAAACTCCTGGAAAGCCTCGGCGGGACCGTCAACCCCGACGGGGCCCTGGTAAAGTTCGACGAGTTCCTTTCCGGTCTGCCGGCCGGCGTCCAGCTTTTCTCGCTGCTGCAGGCCAATCCGACCCTGCTCGAACTTCTGGCCCGGATCATGGGCAGCGCGCCGGCCCTGGCCGAGCATCTGAGCCGCAAGCCCAGCCTGCTCGACGCCGTGCTCAGCCAGGACTTCTTCGAGCCCGTGCCGCCGTTGCCAAACCTCCGCGGCGAGCTCTCGGCGACGCTAACGCAGGCGCGCGACTTCCAGGACGTGCTCGACCTGACCCGTCTCTGGGCCGGCGACCGGAAGTTCCAGGTCGGCACCCAGATCCTGCGTCGGAGCGCCGACGTCGCGGAGGCCGGCCAGGCGCTCAGCGACATCGCCGATGCCGTGATCGGCGCGCTGGCCGGCCCGGTGGCCGAGGAGATGGCGCGAAGCCACGGGCGGGTCCCCGGACCCGGCCTCGCCGTCCTCGCGCTCGGCAAGCTGGGCAGCCGCGAGATGACCGTGAGCTCCGATCTCGATCTGGTCTTCCTCTATGAAGCCGACCCGGATTGCGAGGCCTCCGACGGCCCGAAACCCCTGCCGGTCAGCCAGTACTTCGGCCGCCTCGCCCAGCGCTTCATCAACGCGCTCTCGGCGGCGACCGCGCAGGGCCGGCTCTATGAGATCGACATGCGTCTCCGCCCCTCGGGTGCCGCAGGCCCGATCGCCGTCTCGGTTTCCGCCTTCCAGCGATATCACGAGAAGGAGTCCTGGACCTGGGAGCAGATGGCCTTGACCCGAGCGCGCGTTGTCTCCGGCGACGACGGTCTCGCCAGCCGGATCGAAGCGGCGCGCCTCGCGACCCTGACACGGCCCCGAGATCCGGCGGGGCTCCTGCGCGACGTCGCCGAGATGCGCGACCGGATCACCCGCGAGCACGGTGCGAAATCGGCATGGAACGTCAAGCACCTGCGCGGCGGACTGGTCGACCTGGAGTTCATCGCCCAGTACCTGCAGCTGCGCCACGCCGCCGAGCGGCCGGAGATTCTTGACGCCTCGACCGAGGCGGCGTTCCGCAAGAGCGCCGAAGCCGGCCTGATCGGCCGCAGCCTCGCCGGCCGCCTGATCGAGACGATGCAGCTGCTTCGCCAGGTGCAGTCCTTCCTGCGGCTGACCTGCAAGGAAGACTTCGACGAGGAGACGGCGCCCGACGGCCTCAAGGTCGATCTCGCCCGCGCCACGGGCTGCGCCGATTTCCCCGCCCTGAAGGACCGCGTGATCATGGCAGCGCAGCAGTCGGCGGAGGCCTATTTCGAGATCATCGAAGGCCCGCGCGGGGAGCTGCCGGATCCGTCGGGCGCGGGCGACTGATGCGCGCCCTGTCGAAGCGGCACACCGCAGCGTTCCAGGAGCGTCTGAGAAGCGCCGAGATCGATCTCGCCGTCATTTCCGACCAGGACTCGATCGCCTATCTCGCCGGACTCTGGGGCTACCTGGGACCCGAGTTCGGCCGTCCGACCCTCCTCCTGGTGCCCTCGGCCGGCGCGCCGATGATCATCACGCCGCTCATGGAGCTGGAGATGGCACGCGCCATGACCTGGATCGAGGACCTGCGTCCCTGGCAGGACGACGGCCCCGATCGCTGGGAGGCCGTGCTGGCCCGGACCCTCGACGAGAGCCGGCCCGCCAGCCTTGGCTGGGACGAGTTTCAAGCTCCGCCCATGGTGGCCGCCGCGCTCGCCGAGGCGAGCCAGCCCGGCGCGCGCCGCGATGTGTCGCCGATCCTGGCCGAGATGCGCATGATCAAGAGCGCCGAGGAAATCGAGATCATGCGCCAGGGCGGCCAGATCGCCGTCGCCATGGTGGAGGCGGCCAAGGCGGTCATGGCGGAGGGCGTGCCGGAATACGAGATCGCCCTCGCCGCGCTCCAGGGCGGAACCCGCCAAGCGGCCGGCTTCCTGAGCGGCGCGGGTTGGGACGCCTTCGTGTCGCCCCTGATCTATGACCTCCAGATCATGCAGAGCGGTCGCCATACGGCGATGGTGCATCGCCGGGCGAACACCCGCCGGCTGGAAGTCGGCGATCCCGTCTACATGTGCTTCTGCAACATGGCGAAGTTCAAGCAATACAAGCTCGGTTTCGATCGCCAGTTCTTCATCGGCAGGTGCAGCGAGGAACAGGGCCGGGTCTATGAAACGACGATCGAGGCCCAGGCCGCCGCGCTGGCGGCGATCCGGCCCGGCGTCCTGGCGGAGGCCGTGCACGAAGCGGCCGAAGCGGTCTACCGGGGGGCGGGCTTCAGCGCCGGCTACCGGACCGGCCGCGCCATTGGCATCTCCTACCTGGAGGCGCCCGAACTGAAGGCGGGCGACAAGACGGTCCTGCAGCCGGGCATGACCTTCGCGGTCGACGGCGGCATTACGGTGACCGGCTCGTTCGGGACGCGCGTCGGCGATTCCATCGTCGTCACCGAGACCGGTCACGAGGTCCTGACACCCTACCCCAAGGAGCTCTGCGTCATCGGCGCCGGTTGAGAAGCTCTTGTTCGAGCATGATTATTTGCGAGAAATGGCGGATTCCGGGGGGTTTTGACGGTTCCAGGCTAGCGGCTCCCGATGCGGGTCTCTACACGACGATCGTCAAATCCGACTGGGAAGCACGCCATGAAAGCCGCCGTCTGTCACGACTTCGGAAAGCCCCTGGTGATCGAGGATCTCGACCTCGATCCACCCCGTCAGGGCGAGATCAAGGTGAAGCTCGCCGCCTGCGCCATCTGCCACAGCGACATCCACTACATGGAAGGCGCCTGGGGCGGCACCCTGCCGGCGGTCTTCGGCCACGAGGCCGCGGGCGTGGTCGAGGAGGTCGGCCCGGGGGTACGCGATATCGTGCCGGGCGACCACGTTCTCGTCACCCTGCTGCGCGCCTGCGGATCCTGCTTCTATTGCGATCAGGGCGATCCCAACATGTGCGAAACGGCGCTTCCTCTGGACGAGCAGGGTCCGCTGCGCGCCAAGGACGGCTCTGCGATCAAGCAGGGGCTCAGGACGGCGGCCTTCGCGGAGTACGTGGTGGTCGACCAGTCCCAGAGCGCGGTGATTCCCAAGACGGTTCCCCTGGACAGCGCTTCGGTCCTGTCCTGCGGGGTCATCACGGGGCTCGGCGCCGTGGTCAACACCGCGAAGGTGTCGCCGGGCAGCAGCGTGGTCGTGATCGGAACCGGCGGCGTCGGCCTGAACAGCGTCCAGGGCGCCGCCCTGGCCGGGGCCCAGCTCGTGATCGCCATGGACCTGTCTGACGCCAAGCTCGAGGCGGCCCGGCGCTTCGGGGCCACGCACACGGTCAACCCGACCCACGACGACCCGGTCAAGGAGGTCAAGGCGCTGACCGAAGGCCGGGGCGCCGACTACGTCTTCGTCACCGTCGGCAGCATCACGGCGATCGAGCACGCCGTCGACCTGCTCCGCCGGGTCGGCACGCTGGTCATCGTCGGCATGCCGCCGGAAGGCGCCAAGGCGGCCTTCGAGCCGCTCGATCTGGCCGACCACGGCAAGCGCATCCTGGGCAGCAAGATGGGCAGCACGCGCCTCCGGGTGGACATCCCCAAGCTGATCGACCTCTACGGCCAGGGCCGGCTCAAGCTCGACGAGCTGATCTCCAACCGTTACCCGCTGGAGCAGATCAACGAGGCGATCGCCTCGGTCAGGACCGGCGAAGCCCTCCGGAACGTCATCGTCTTCGATCACCAGGCCTAGATCCGACGACCGGAAGACCGGAACCGCCTTTGCGACGTAGAACAGCTGTTCATCACGACAGCGAGCAAGGCCGATGGCCGACGGCGACCTCATCCTGGTGCTGGGCGACCAGCTCTCCCATTCCCTGCCCTCCCTGGCGGCGGCGGATTCCGAGCGGGACCGCGTCCTCATGGCCGAGGTGCGGGACGAAGCCACCTACGTCCGCCACCACAAAAAGAAGCTGGCCTTCGTCTTCTCTGCGATGCGCCACTTCGCCGCCGAGCTCCGCGCGGCCGGCTGGACGGTCGACTACGTTCCGCTCGACGCGGCGGACAACAGCGGCAGCTTCACCGACGAGGTCGCCCGTGCGCTCGAACGCGAGAGGCCGGCCCGCATAGTCGTGACCGAGCCGGGCGAGTGGCGGGTCCGGGAGGCAGTGGAGAGCTGGTCCGAGGCCTTCGGCCTGCCGGTGGAAGTCCTCGAAGACCGGCGATTCATCTGTTCCCGCGCCGCGTTCGAAGGTTGGGCCGAGGGGCGCAAGCAGCTGCGGATGGAGTTCTTCTACCGCGAGATGCGGCGCGAGACGGGGCTGCTCATGGACGGCGAGGAACCCGAGGGCGGCCGCTGGAACTTCGACGCCGAAAACCGCAAGCCGGCCGGGGCGGACCTGGACATGGCGGGCCCCGCGCGTTTCGAGCCCGACGCTGTGACCCGAGAGGTCTTGACGCTGGTTGCCGAACGCTTCCCCGACAACTTCGGTGACCTGGAGCCCTTCTGGTTCGCCGTGACGGCGGCCCAGGCCGAGGCGGCCCTGGACCACTTCATCGAGACCGCCCTGCCGACTTTCGGCGACTACCAGGACGCCATGCTACGGGACGAGCGCTTCCTCTATCACTCCATCCTGGGGCTCTACATCAACGCCGGCCTGCTCGACCCCTTGGCGGTCTGCCGGCGGGTCGAGACCGCCTATCGCGCCGGCCGGGCCCCGCTCAACGCCGCCGAGGGCTTCATCCGCCAGATCATCGGCTGGCGCGAGTACGTGCGCGGCATCTACTGGCTCAAGATGCCGGAGTACCGCGAGCGGAACTTCTTCGCCGCCTCGGGCGACCTGCCCGGCTTCTACTGGACCGGCGAGACCGACATGGCCTGCCTGGAGGCCGCGATCAGCCAGACCAAGGAGGAGGCCTACGCGCACCATATCCAGCGCCTCATGGTGACCGGCAACTTCGCCATGCTGGCGGGCGTCGATCCCAAGCAGGTGCACGAGTGGTACCTCGCGGTCTACGCCGACGCCTACGAATGGGTCGAGCTGCCCAACGTGCTGGGCATGAGCCAGTTCGCCGACGGCGGCCTGCTCGGCTCCAAGCCCTACGCGGCCAGCGGCAACTACATCAGCAAGATGTCGGACTACTGCGGCGCCTGCCGCTACGACGTGAAGCAGAAAACCGGCGAGAAAGCCTGCCCCTTCAACCCGCTCTACTGGGACTTCCTGGTGCGGAACGAGGACAAGCTGCGCGGCAATCCCCGCCTCGCCCAGGTCTACCGCACCTGGGACCGCATGGCGGACGAGAAGAAGGCGGCCTACCGGGAGAGCGCGGCCAGAGTGCTGGAAAGTCTTTCCTAAGGCAGCACTGGATCCTGCTGCATCTCCAGGTGCAGCTTGTCGCCCTCGTAGGGATGCTTGGCGGCAACCGCCTCGTCGAGCTCGATACCGAGGCCGGGCTCGCTCGGCGGGATGATGTAACCGTCCTCCCATCTGAGCGGCTTCTTCAGGATCTCGCCGTGGAATCCTCCCCAGTCCTGGATGCTCTCCTGGATCAGGAAGTTGGGCGTCGCGGTGCACAGCTGGATGTTGGCCGCGCCCTCGACCGGGCCGCAGTAGAGGTGCGGTGCGATCTGGGCGTAGTGGGCCTCGGCCATGCCGGCGATCTTCTTGGCCTCGAGTATGCCGCCGACCCGGCCGAGCGCCATCTGCAGGATCGAAGCCGCCTGCTCCTCCAGCACCCGGGCGAACTCGTACTTGGTCGTCAGTCGCTCGCCGGTGGCAACCGGGATCGTCGTCTGGCGGGCGACCCGCGCCATCTCCTTCGGGTTTTCCGGCGGGGTCGGTTCCTCGAACCAGAGTGGGTCGAAGGGCTCGAGCCGGCGGGCGAGCCGGATCGCGCCCGCCGGGGTGAGCTGGCCGTGGGTGCCGAACAGCAGGTCGCAGGACCCGCCGACCGCCTCGCGCAGGGTCTTCACGAAGCGCTCGGAGTGCTCGAGCATCTCCATCGATAGCTGGCGCGGATCGAACACCGTATAGGGCCCAACGGGATCGAACTTGACCGCGGTGAAGCCCTTGGCGGCATAGGCGGCGGCGCGCTCGCCGGCCAGGTCGGGGTCGCTGTAGACGTCGCTCTTATCGCCCTCTTCCGGATAGATGTAAGTGTAGGAGCGCAGCCTCTCGTGCACCTTGCCGCCGAGCAGGGCGTAGACCGGTTTGTCCAGCGCCTTGCCCATGATGTCCCAGCAGGCGGTCTCGATGCCGCTCAGGACGCCCATCAGCGAGGCGTCGGGCCGCAGCAGGTAGCCGCTGCCGTAGACCCGGCGCCACATCTTCTCGATGTCGAAGGGATCGTTGCCGATGACGTGGCGCTCGCAGACGTCGAGGATCATCCGCTCGACGGTCTTGGGCCCGAAGGGCACGGAGTAGACCTCGCCGATGCCGGCGACCCCGCCGTCGGTGGTCAGCTTGACGAAGATCCAGTAGCGCCCGCCGAAGTGCGGCGGCGGGTTGCCGACCACGAAGGTCTTGGCGTCGGTAATCTTCATGGTCGATCTCCCCTGTCGAACCGCAGCACAGGTGCGAACCTGGCACCATCACCCTTCGACAGGCTCAGGGTGAGGGCGATATGTGTCCAACCTTGACCCTCATCCTGAGCCTGTCTAAGGATGACGGCGATCAAGATCTCAAGAGCTTCTCTCTAAGTCCGCACCACGACTTCCGCGCCGGGCACCTCCGGCTCGTCGTCGACCAGCTCCTCGGGGAAGCCGGGCGCCCGCAGCTCCATGCCGCAGGCCTCTTCCAGACGACGCACGATGCCCGAGGACCAGGCGCGCGGGCCGTAGCGCTCCTGTCCGTCCTTGAAGATGTCGAGCACCACGGGCGAGAGCTCGAGCGGGACGCCGGCGCGCTCGGCGACGGTCTGGAACAGGCTCATATCCTTGATCACGAGATCCATGGTGAAGTTGATGTTGTAGCTGCCGTTCAGGATCACCTGGCTCTCGGTCTCGTGCACGAAGGAATTGCCCGAGGAGATGCGGATCGCCTCGAAGGCCGTGTTGAGGTCCATGCCGGCCTGCTTGGCGACCGCGAGCGCCTCGCCGACCGCCACCAGATGGACCGAGGCCAGGTAGTTGGTCACCACCTTGAGCACCGAAGCCGAGCCCAGGGGGCCGGTGTGGAGAATGCGTCGGCCCATGACGGTGAGCGCCGGCAAGGCCCGTTCGAAGGCCTCGCGCGCACCGCCGACGAAGATCGAGATGTTGCCGGTGGCCGCCCGGTGGCAGCCGCCGGAGACGGGGGTCTCCAACGGCAGGGCGCCCTTGGCCTCGACCAGCGGCGCCAGGCGCTTGACCTCGGCCTCGTCGGTCGTGCTCATCTCCATCCACAGCTTGCCGGGCGAAAGGCCCGCGATGACGCCGTCCTCGGCCTCCATCACCTGGCTCACGGCGGCCGGCGACGGCAGACAGGTGATCACGAGATCGACCGCTTCGGCCATGGCCTTGGGGCTCTCGGCCCAGTCTGCGCCCTGGTCGAGGAAGGGCTGGGCAGTGGACCGGTCGAGGTCGCGTACGGTCAGATCGAAGCCGTTGCGCTGCAGGCTGCCCGCCAGCTTGCCGCCGACGTTGCCGAGGCCGATGAAACCGATCTTCATTCACTTTTCTCCAAAAGGAGCCGGGCGAAGCGCCCGGCCGTTGCTTGGACGCAGTGTGGAAGAGACCCGGAAAAAATCAAACGGAATGCACCGGACCGCAACGCCCAGGGCTCGAACGCCGGCCGTCCCTTGACCTGGCCCGCGCACCGGCCATCTGTGATCCGGGACGAGGTCCGCGCCGTAGCGGACTCCAAGCCACCCAGAACTGGAGGAGAGACAGGGATGACGACGGAAATTGGCGCGCCCGCGCCCGACTTCACCATGGCGACCGACGGCGGCGGAGAGGTTTCCCTCTCTGAGCTCAAGGGAAGGAAGGTCGTGCTCTACTTCTATCCGAAAGACGATACGCCGGGCTGCACCAAGGAAGCCTGTGGGTTCCGCGATGCCCTGCCGGACTTCTCGGCGGTCGACGCCGAAATTGTCGGCGTCTCCAAGGACAGCGTTGCCAAGCATGACAAGTTCAAGAACAAGTACGACCTGCCCTTTCGCCTCGCGTCCGACGAAGACGGCAGCGTGTGCGAGGCTTACGGGACCTGGGTCGAGAAGTCCATGTACGGCAAGAAGTACTTGGGCATCGACCGGGCGACCTTCCTGATCGACGAGCAGGGCGTGCTGCGCGCCGAGTGGCGCAAGGTCAAGGTGCCCGGCCATGTCGAGGCCGTGCTGGAAGCGGCGAAGGAGCTTTAGCCCCTCGCCACCAGGCTGGGCGCCTTACTTCACCGTGATTTCGATCACCTCCGACATGATCGGCGGATCGTGCGGAATGTGGTTGTGGTCGCCGACCAGAAGCTGGAGCTTGTGCGGTCCGGGCGAAAGGGTGAGTTCGACCTCGGTCTGACCGCCGCCGAAGTGGACGTGGTTGTCGTCCGCCGGGATCCCTTCGTCGAGCGGCGGAAGCGGCGTGTTGATCAGCAGATGGTGATGCCCCGTCTTCGCCTTCTCGACGCCGGCCGGCGCGACCCCCATGCCGGAGAGGCCGAACACGACCTTCACAGGGTTCTCGACGACGGCGCCGTTGGTCGGCTCCACGAAGTAGACCTTTGCCCCCGCCGGTGCGGGCGTTTCGCCGGCCCGGACGAGCCCGGTCATGGCGGTCAGCGCCAAGGCGGCGCCGAACAACAGTCGAATGTCTGCTCTCATCTGATCCTCCCTCTATCGCGTTTCTGACGAACGCCCGGTCCATAATAGACGACCACCGGCATCCAACGTCACTTTTCAAATACGCCGCGTTCGATGGCGTAGACCAGGGCGTCAACGCCATCGAGGGTCGTCGCGCCGCAGTAGCTCTCGCCGAGCCGCTCGGCGACCCGGATCGAGGCGCGGTTGTCCGGGTGTATCAGGCTGATCACGCGCTCGACGCCGACCCGCTCGAAGGCGAAGGCCAGGGCGGCGCGCCCGCCCTCGGTCGCGAAACCCCGTCCCCAGGAGTCCTGGCCCAGCAGCCAGCCGACCTCGAGGCCGGGCCAGCCTTCGGGATTGATCAGCCCGAGCCGGCCGAGCAGCCGGCCGCTCGCCTTCTCCTCGGCGGCCCAGAGCCCGTAGCCGCGCAGGTCCCAGTGCCCGAGCGCCCAGGCCATATCGTACCAGGCGCGCTCGCGGCGCCTCGGCCCGCCCATGAAGCGCATCACCTCGCCGTCGGCGACCATGGCGGCGTAGGCCTCGAGGTCGCTGTCCCTAAAGCCCCGAAGGATCAGCCGTTCGGTCTCGACTCGCGGGATCTCGACCACGGCGTCAATCGAACCGGCGGAACCCGGCGTCGCCGTCGCGCTCTATCTGCTCGACCAGGGCGATCTCCCAGGTTAGATAGTTGCGCATCTCCTGCTCGACCGCCGACCTGTTCTCGTAAGGCTTGTACCAGACGTCGTCGGTCTCCGAGAGCGGCCGGGTCATGCCCTCCTCGATCGGGTAGCCGGCGGCCCGCCACGCCGCCAGGCCGCCATCCAGGACCGAGACGGAGAGCGCCGGATGGCGGGCGCGAAGGTCCTCGGCCGCGAGATCGGCCAGGGCGGTCTCCTCGGCGGTCAGGACCAGCTGCTCCAGGTTGGCCAGGTCGCGGTCGAGTTCGCCGAGCCGGGCCCGCGTGGTCCAGGCCGCGCCGGGCACGTGGCCCTGCCGGTAGCTCGGCGAGCTCGATAGGTCGAGCAGCAGAACCACCTGTCCGGAAGCCTGCAGCGCCTGCAGAGCAGCCGGCGAGATGCGCGGCGCCTCGGGGTCCGCGCCGGCCACCAGGGGGCTCGGCGCCGGCCCCCGCTCCAGGGGCCCCTCGAGGCCACCCTCGAGCACCGCGACCTCTGTCCAGCCCATCTGGACCAGCCAGGACGCGGTCATGGTCGCCCGAATCCCGGTGTCGTCGATCAGCACGATCCGAGCCCCGAGCACGCCGACGTATTCGTCGGTCGCCTGGACCAGCTGCCCGCCCGGCGCCGAACAGGACCCCGGCAGGTGGCCGGCCTCGAACTCCGCCGGCGAGCGCACGTCGAGCAGGAAGAGCGTTCGCGTGTCGTCCGCCCGCCAGGCCGCCAGATCCGCCAGCGAGATCCGCGTGACGCCGAAGCGCTCGGCGACCCGCGCGGCCGCCGCCCGGGCCCTGGCCAGACCTTCCGCGCTGGGGTCGGGAGCCCTGCGCTCCTGGCCGTGCTCGAGCGTCAAGCCTGCCAGGTGCCAGCCCATGGTGCCGTCCTTGAGCGCCGCCACCCGGTTCGGGATGCCGGCGTTGACCAGGGACTGGGCGCCGATGATCGAGCGGGTCCGGCCGGCGCAGTTCACCACGACCAGAGTCTCAGGATCCGGGGCGAGGTCGTGCACCCGGTAGACCAGCTCGGCGCCCGGCGTGTCGATCCCGCCGGGGATGCTCATGCGGTGGTACTCCTCGAAGGGCCGGCTATCGAGGACCACCATGTTCGCGCGCTTCCCGATCAGGCGGCTCACCGCCTCGGCCTCCAGGTGCGGCGTTCCGTAGGTCACCTCGACGAACTCTCCGAAGGCCTTGCTCGGCACGTTGATGCCCGTGAAGACCTCGTAGCCCGCCTCCTCCCAGGCCGCCACGCCGCCCTCGAGCACCTGAACCGCCCGGTAGCCCAGGCGGGCGAGGCGTTCGGCCCCGCGCGCCGCCAGGTCGTCCCGGCCGCCGTCCATCACCACGACCGGCGTTCCCTTGCGCGGCACCAGCCGCTCGACGTCCAGCTCGAGCCTGCTCAGGGGCAGCGAACGGGCATGGAACAGATGGGCGCCGGAGAAAAGGCCCTGCTCGCGCAGATCCAGAAGCGCCAGCTCGCCGCCCGCCCGGAGCTGCGCCTTGAGCGCCGGCGCCGTGATCCGCCCGGTCGACGCCGCGCTCATCCGGCCCGCCGGTCGATGATGTCGTCCTGGGGCGCGAAGACCTTCCAGGCGCCCTCCTTCGCCGACCAATACTCCCGCTCGAAGAGCCGGTCGAGCGCGAGGCCGTACATATGGAAGTTGCGCACCGGATCTGCCCCGTGGATATGGATCGAGTGGATCTCGTCGGGCAGGAAGGCGACGCCCTGGCCGGGGCCGACCGCCTGCCCGCCGGTCCTGGTCGCGCCGTCATCGCCGCGCCGGTAGAAGCGGTTCTCCTCCTCGCCCTCCAGTCCCACGATGCAGGCCCAGGTGGTGTGGTTGTGCGGCGGCACGTCGAAACCGGGCCGGCAGGCCTGGAGGTAGAGAGCGAAGCGGTGGTCCGGGTCCTCGGAGAGCAGGTAGAGGGCGTAGGGCGGCTCGGCGCCCGCATCGGGCGCCGGGAAGGCTTCGGCCGAGAAGAGCTCGGCCGATCCGGCCAGCGCGATCAGCTCGTCCTTGATCGCGGCGAGGCCCTCCGGTGTGACGCCGTGGGTCCTCTCGTGGTCTCGGATCCGGTCGATCGACCGGGCGACGGCTTGCCGGCGGCGCTCCAGTGCGCTCCCCGTCTGATCTGGCATGGCGGCGATTCCCTTTGTGCCTCGCTCTTCCGGTCATCTTGTGTCATGTCAGGGCCGACGCCAAGAGTCCCGGGACCTCATGTCCGAAGCCGATACCCTCGTCCAGGCCGCGCTGGCCGTGTTGGGCAGCGCCGAGCCGGAAGACAAGGTCCGCCTGTCGCGGAACGCCGCGGCCGCCTGGCGCACGGGTCAGCTGACGCTGGGCGACCCGCTCCCGGTGCCGCGGCGTCCCGCCCGTCCCGAGCGTCCGGTGCTGCGCCGGCCCGGCGACATGCCGAAGCGCCGCGCTGCCGGCGGGGCGGGCCGGATCGCCCTGCTCCACGCGCTGGCCCACATCGAGCTCAACGCCGTGGACCTGGCCTGGGACCTGATCGCCCGCTTCGTGGCGGACCGGATGCCGCGCGACTTCGCCGACGACTGGGTCCGGGTGGCCGACGAGGAGGCGCTGCATTTCTCCCTACTGGCGGTGCGCCTGGCGGACTTGGGCGCGGCCTACGGCGACCTGCCGGCCCATGACGGCCTCTGGCAGGCCGCCGAGGACACGTCCCACGACCTGCTCGCCCGGCTGGCGGTGGTGCCTCTGGTGCTGGAGGCGCGCGGCCTGGACGTGACGCCGGCGATGATCGCCAAACTGCGCAAGGCCGGCGACCGGGAGAGCGCCGAGACCCTCGAGACTATCTACCAGGACGAGATCGGCCACGTCGCTACCGGACAGCGCTGGTTCGCCTTCGCCTGCGCCCGGCGCGGCCTCGAACCGGCGGCGGCCTGGGGCGACATGGTCCGGACCCATTTCAAAGGCGCCCTGAAGCCGCCGTTCAACACCGAGGGCCGGGACGCCGCCGGTTTGCCAGAGGCCTATTACCGCCCCCTGGCTGGAACATGACAGTGGAGGCGCGCGAGGGAGATCGCGCCGCGGCCCGATCCCGACAGGTCGCCCTGGTCCTGCTGTTCGTGGCTCCGGCGCTCTTCGCCAGCAACATGCTGACGGCGCGCGCGACCCACGACTTCATCCCGCCGGTTGCGCTCGCCTTCTGGCGCTGGAGCGTAACCCTGATGCTGCTGCTGCCGCTGACGGCGGCGGCCCTGCTGCGGGCCCGGTCGGTCCTGGCGCGGGAGTGGCCGGACCTGCTGGTCCTCGGCGGCCTGGGCATGGGCGTCTGCGGCGCCTTCGTCTACATCGGCGCCGACACGACCACCGCGACCAACATCGGCCTGATCTACGCCGCCTCGCCGATCCTGATCGTGGTCATGGCGCGGCTGTTCTACGGCGAGGTCCTCGGGCCGCGGCAGATGGTGGGCGTGGCGCTCAGCCTCGCCGGCGTGCTGGCGGTGATCTGCCGCGGCGACCTCGCGGTCCTGCTTGGCCTGCGCTTCACGGTCGGCGACCTCTGGATCGTCGCCGCCATGATCGGCTGGGCGCTCTACTCGATCCTGCTGCGCCACCGGCCGAGCGCCCTGCCGCTGATGGTCCGCTTCGCGGCGATCACCACGGGCGGCGTGGTGGTGCTCCTGCCCTTCACCCTGGCCGAAGCCTGGTCCGGCGACCTGCCCAGCCTGGACGGCCGGACCATCGGCGCCGTTCTGTTCCTGGCCGTGGTCGCCTCGCTCGGCGCCTACCTGGCCTACGCGCGCATCCAGGCCGTGCTCGGCGCGGGCCCCGCGGGTCTGCTCATGTACCTGATTCCGCTCTACAACGGGCTGCTGGCCTTCCTGCTGCTCGGCGAGCGCCTGGAGCTCTATCACCTGGCCGGCGCGGCGCTGGTCCTGCCGGGGGTTTATCTGGCGACCCGAAAGCCGCCGCTATCGGCCCGAGACTGACGGCTACTCCCGCCACTTTACCTGGTCGAGGCCCTTGCGGCGCACGCGAAGGTAGAACGCCAGCCAGAGCGCCGACCAGAACAGCAGGGCCACGCCCATGCTGGCCATTACGGCGACGCGATGCAGTTCCAGGCTCCAGTAGGACTTGCTCTTGCCGGCGATTGCGGTGATCTGGTCGATGTTGTCCGAGCCGAACACCAGAATGATCCCGACGCCCGTGATCAAGGAAAAGGCGGCGTAGACCTTCGACAGGTGGCAGGCGTACTTCACCGTGGCGCGCTTGTGGTTGTGGCCGCGGATCGGCACCCGTTTCATGGATATGGGCTGGCGCGAGACGATGGTGAGCACCCGGATGAAGGGAATCAGGGCAAGAAACGCACCACAGCCGATCACGACCCAGTTGATCGAGTAGATGTGCTTGGCCATCTCGGCGCCCATGCCGCCGGCGGCCTGGCTCAGGTTCTCCGAGAAGCCTTCGATGCTCGGCACCACCGAGGCGATGAAGTTCACCGCCGGCAGGGCCATGCCGCTCAGGCTGACCCAGAGGTTCGGCTCCTCGTCGATCAGATGAAGCACGACGAGGTTGTAGGCCACGCAGATCGCCGCGGTCGACAGGAAGACCAGGAAGATGGCCTCCGACGCCCGTCGGAAATCGAGCCGGCCCCTGACGAAGAGCATGCTGGGCAGCAAGACTTCCACTCCCGAACCTGACGGATCGACGGCCCCCGGCCGGCAGCGGCCCAGCCCCCGAAAACCCCAGTAGGCCAGTAAGATGCGGCCGCTAGCGTTGAAAAAGCGTGAACGGAGCCCACAGGGCGCGGCCGATCAGGCCGGCGGCGCCTCTTCGGCGCCCGCCTCGCCGCCGGCCAGCTTGTGGGCCAGCGCGGCCTCGAGGAAGCTGTCGATCCCGCCGCCCAATACGCCCTGAGTATCGCTGGTCTCGACCCCGGTGCGCAGGTCCTTGACCATCTGGTAGGGCTGGAGGACGTAGGAGCGAATCTGATGACCCCAGCCGATGTCGGTCTTGGCGTCGGCCTCGGCCTGGGCTTCGGCCTCGCGCCGCTTCAGCTCGTGCTCGTAGAGACGCGCCTTCAGCATGGCCATGGCCTGGGCACGGTTCTTGTGCTGCGAGCGGTCGTTCTGGCACTGCACGACGATGCCGCTCGGCAGGTGGGTGATCCTGACCGCGCTGTCGGTCTTGTTAACGTGCTGGCCGCCGGCGCCGGACGACCGGTAGGTATCGACCCTAAGGTCCTTGTCCTGCACGTCCACCTCGATGGAGTCGTCGACCACGGGATAGACCCAGACGCTGGCGAAGCTGGTGTGGCGCCGGGACTGGGAATCATAGGGCGAGATGCGGACCAGGCGGTGCACGCCGGACTCGGTCTTCAGCCAGCCGTAGGCGTTCTCGCCGCTGATCTTGAGGCTGGTCGACTTGATCCCTGCCTCCTCGCCCGGGCTCTCCTCGAGCCAGGCCACCTTGAAGCCCTGGGAGTCGGCCCAGCGGGTGTACATGCGCACGAGCATTTCGGCCCAGTCCTGCGCCTCGGTCCCGCCGGCCCCCGCGTTGACTTCCAGATAGCAGTCGTTGGCGTCGGCCTCACCGGACAGCAGGCTCTCGAGCTGGCGCTTCTCGGCCTGCTCCTTGAGCGCTAGGATCTGCTGCTCCGCCTCTCCGGCCGTGTCCGTGTCGGATTCGGCCTCGGCCAGCTCGAGCAGGGTCAGGGCATCGTCGAGGTCCTGCTCGAGCTTATGGAAGCCGGTGATCGAGCGGTCGAGGCGATTGCGCTCGCGCATCACCGCCTCCGCGGCCTCGGGCCGGTTCCAGAGCTCGGGATCCTCGGCCCGGGCGTTCAGCTCGTCCAGGCGTCGTGTCGCGGCATCCAGGTCAAAGATGCCTCCTCAGCAGGGCCAGCGACTGCCTTATGTCGCCGACCGCCGCTTCGATCTCGGCGCGCAAGGGCTACCTCCTCGAAAAGGCTGGTTCATCGAAAGATCGGGAGCTTTTAGACCGGCACACCGCGTCAGTACAAGCCGTCGGTGCCCGGCACGCTGCTGCCGCCGACCCGCGGGTCGTAGCCGCCGTCGATCAGCGCCTCTCGGCCGTCTGGCACGGTGCCCTGCTTGAAGGCCTCGAGGATCACCCGCCGGTCGCCCGCCCTGGCCGGCTGGCCGGTCTCCAGGTTGACCCGGACCAGACGGATACCCGGCGGGATACGGAACGGGATCGCCGGCTCCTCGGCCAACGCCCCGGCCATGAAGTCGCGGAAGATCGGGGCCGCCACGCTGGAACCAGTCTCGCGCGGGCCGAGCGGACGCGGCACGTCGAAGCCGACGAAGACACCAACCGCCAGGTCGGGGGTGAAGCCGATGAACCAGGTGTCCTGGCTCTCGTTGGTCGTTCCCGTCTTGCCGGCGAGCGGCTTGCCGACCGCCGCCACGCGCCGGCCCGTGCCGCGCTGTACGACGCCCTGCAGCATGGAGACGACCTGGTAGGCGCTCTGCGGATCGGCTACCTGGTCGCGCTCGTCCGGCAGCCGGGGCACCGCCTGCTGGCCCCAGATCTCGGCCTCGCAGCCGGCGCAGAGCCGCTGGTCGTGGCGGTAGATCGTGTTGCCCTTCTTGTCCTGCACCCGGTCGATCAGGGTCGGCATGATCCGCTTGCCGCCGTTGACCAGCATGGCGTAGGCGGTGGTCAGCCGAAGCAAGGTGGTCTCACCGGCGCCCAATGCCATGGCCAGCTCGGGCCGCATGTTGTCGACCACGCCGAGCCGCTCGGCGGTCTCGATAATCGGATCCATGCCGACGGTCCTGGCCAGGCGGACCGTCATGAGATTACGGGACTTTTCGATCCCGACGCGCATCGGCGTCGGGCCGTAGAACTTCTTCGAGTAGTTGGCCGGCTTCCACTTGCCGCGGCCCTCGCCCTGGTCGATCACGAAGGGCGCGTCGAGGATGATGGTCGACGGCGTGTACCCGGCGCTCAGCGCGGCGAGGTAGACGATCGGCTTGAAGGCCGACCCCGGCTGCCGCTGCGCCTGGACCGCCCGGTTGAATTCGCTGCGCTCGAACGACCAGCCGCCGCTCATGGCCAGCACCCGTCCGGTGTGCGGGTCGAGCGCCACCAGGCCGCCCTCTATCTCGGGCACCTGACGCAGCGCGTAGTCTTCACTGGGCAAGCCCTCGTCCTCGACGCCGAGCGCCTCGACGCCCAGCGCTTCGACTAGGACGACGTCGCCCCGGGTCAGCACGTCGGCGGGCAGCTTCGGCTCGGGGCCGACCTTCTGGTCTTCCATCCAGGGGCGCGCCCAGGCCATCTCGGCGAAGGGAATCCGCCCGACCAACCCGTCCTTGAATCCGATCTGCGCGCCCTCGTCGTCCAGGTCGAGAACCATCGCCAGGCGCCACGCACCGGCGCCCAGCGGGGGTTCCAGGTCGACCATGGCCTCGCGCCAGTCGCTGGCCAGGAGGTCGATCCGCCGCAAGGGGCCGCGCCAGCCGTGGCGCATGTCGTAGGCCATGAGCCCGGCACGCAGCGTGCTGTCGGCGATCTCCTGCAGACGAGGATCCAGGGTGGTGCGCACCGACAAGCCGCCCTGGTAGAGCTTCTCGTCGCCGTAGAGCCGGACCAGATCGCGGCGCACCTCCTCGGCGAAGTACTGCGCCTCGGCAACCTCGGTCGCGCTGCGCGCGCGCACTTCCAACGGCTCCTGCCAAGCCAGCTCGGCGTCGCTCTCGCTGATCACCCCGTCCTTCAGCATGCGGCCGATCACCCAGTTGCGCCGGGCGATCGCAGCCTCGCGCCGCTTGATCGGATGATAGTTGTTGGGCGCCTTGGGCAGCGCCGCCAAATAGGCGGCCTCCGCCAGGGTGAGCTCGTCGAGCGACTTGTTGAAGTAGTTCAGCGCCGCCGCCGCCACGCCGTGGGAGCCGAAGCCGAGGTAGATCTCGTTCAGGTAGAGCTCCATGATCCGGGCCTTGGAAAAGGCCCGCTCGATCCGGAAGGCCAGGATCGCCTCACGGATCTTGCGCTCGATCCTGAGTTCGTTGCTCAGCAGGAAGTTCTTGGCGACCTGCTGGGTGATGGTCGACGCGCCGACCGGCCGCCGGCCCTGCAGCAGGTTGCCCACGTTGGTCACGACGGCGCGGCCGATGGCGAAGAAGTCGACCCCGCGGTGGTGGTAGAAGTTCTGGTCCTCGGCGGAGATGAAGGCGTTGATCAAGCGCTGCGGGATCACCTCCACCGGCACGAAGACCCGCTTTTCCACCGCATACTCGGCCAGGATGCGCCCGTCGCCGGCGTGCACCCGGGTCACGGTCGGCGGGTCGTACTTCGCCAACTGCTTGTAGTCGGGCAGGTCTTGCCCGTATTCGTAGAACACGTAGACGAAGGCGCCGGCGCCAATCACCGCCAGGATCAGGCCTCCGGTGAACAACGATGCCAGAATGCGCAGTGTGAGCGTCATGGGGCTTCCCGCGATAAAGGCCCGGTCGGGCGGACCCTAGGTCTCGAACTGCAAAGAAAGCGTTTAGAATGTGGCCAAGTCATGACCTTGTCACGTGCGGCTCATTCTTTCGTGCCATTCGAAGTAGCTGTCGATCGCCCTGACCATGGCGGCGGTGAGCTTGGTGCGATGCGCCTTGCTGCGCAGCGCCTTCTCCTCTTTTCGGTTGGTCATGTAACCGATCTCCACGAGGATAGACGGAACGGTAGGCGACTTGAGCACCGCGAAGCCGGCCGAACGGTGCGAATTGCGCAGCATCCTGGTGGAGCCGGCGAGCTTGGCCACCATGGTATTAGCCAGGCGCTTGGAAAGATTATCGGTTTCACGCCGAGCCAGGTCCAGCAGAATGATCGTCACGTCGTCGGTCTGGCCGTCGAGATTGACGCCGGCGAGGACGTCGGCCTTGTTCTCTTTCGCCGCCAGGGATTCGGCCTCGGCGTCGGACGCCTTCTTCGAGATGGTGTAGACCGAAGCGCCGCGGATCTTGCCGCTGCGGTGCGTGTTGGCGTGGAGCGAAATGAATAGGTCGCCTTCCGCCTGCTCGGCGATCGCCGTGCGGGTGCGCAGCGGTAGCACCACGTCGGCGTCGCGGGTCATGACCACCCGGTATCGCCCGGTTGCCAGAAGCTGCTTGCGCAGCTCCCGTGCGTAGCGCAGGACCAGATCTTTCTCATAGGCCCCGGAGACGCCGATGGCGCCGGGGTCAACGCCGCCATGCCCGGCGTCGATCACCACGGTCGGACGGCGGTCCCCTTCGGGCGCGGCCTCGAGATTGGCGGGGCTCGCAGACTGCACGCTGGGCAGCGGCTGCTTCGAAGTGATCGGCCGCCGCTCGCTGGCGAAGAAGGTCACGCGCTCGATGGTGTGCAGATCGATCACCAAGCGATGGCCCTGCTTGCTGTTGCCCGGCGGCAACGTGCGCACCCCCGCCACACGGACCGGCACCGAGACGTCGAGCACGACGCGGCTGCGGCCCGGCGCGAAGAGGCCGAAGCGCAGGTCCTGAATGATGCCGACCCCCTGCGGAACGCCGCCGCGCGGCAGGCGCCACGCCACCTCGGGTAGATCGATCACGACGCGGAAGGGGTCCGGCAGGGTGAACACCCGATAGGGCGTGGCCTCGGAAATCTCGATGACGAAGCGGGTCTTGTCCGGATGCTCACCGATTCTGGCCGCGGTCACGCTGGGCTTGGCGTAGCCGACCTGCACGGAGGCCAGAAGCAAGACGGCCGCGGCGGCCAAGAGCCTCACCATGGAGCGCCGAACCTCACCGTTCCGTCATCCCTCGCTTCATGTCTTGCCAGAGGTCTCGTCCGACCGGCCTGGCCGCCGGAAACAGCCGCTATTCGAGGCAGTTGCCCGATTGCGACCGCCATTATTGCATTGAGATAGTCCGATTCTCTGCTTATGTTAAGCGGGTTACCACGACGCAGCCCCAACTGCCAACTCAATCGCCCGGTAACGGGCGCTCGGGAGACGGGCTCGCCAAGGCCGCCATGGCCCGGAGCCGTCGTCTGCGAGCAAAGATTGTAGTGCGCCTGGGTATCGCCTAGGGTAACACCGCATTCTCGGCGGATCCTGGTCCGCCGTCCGGCCCGAACAGATGCCCACTCACCGGGTGCCTGCCGGGCGGAGAAGGATGGCGCCGCAGGGCGCCGGGAAGACACGACAGACATGAACAGTGACGCGACGCTCCGCAATTCCATGATGACGCATCGAGGATGCGGAGTCGCAGTCGCGCCGCGACGACCCTCGCCAGCAGTCGACCGACCCCGTGGGAACACCTTGTTCCCGCGCGGTACCGGCTCGGCTTCCGGCGGTGTCCTCGCCGGGCGCGTATCGGAGTTAAATCTTTATGGTCAAGCGAATCCTGATCGACGCATCCCATGCGGACGAGACGCGCGTGGTGGTGCTGAGCGGCAACCGTCTCGAAGAGTTTGATTACGAATCGACTGCAAGGACGCAGCTTAAAGGCAACATTTACCTCGCGAAAGTTACGCGGGTCGAGCCCTCCCTACAGGCCGCCTTCGTCGAATACGGCGGCAATCGCCACGGCTTCCTGCCTTTCAGCGAGATCCACCCGGACTACTACCGTATCCCCATCGCCGACCGCGAGGCCCTGATCGCGGAAGAGAGCGCGAGCGCTAACGGCGACGACGACGTCGATACCGAGAGCGACGACAACGGCGAAGGCAACGGAACCGCGACCGCCGCCGACTCGGAAGACGAGTCGGGTGCCGGGTCGTCGGACGAGGGCGAGAACGGCGGCGGCAAGGTCCAGGAAATCGCGGTCGAGACCAAGGTCGACACGGTCGGCGGCGACGACGTGGAGGACGCCGCGCGCAAGCGGGCCAAGCTCCTGCGGCGCTACAAGATCCAGGAGGTCATCAAGCGGCGCCAGGTGATCCTTGTCCAGGTCGCCAAGGAGGAGCGCGGCAACAAGGGTGCGGCGCTGACCACCTACCTGTCTCTCGCTGGGCGCTATTGCGTCCTCATGCCCAATACCGGCCGCGGCGGCGGTATCAGCCGCAAGATCGGCAGCGCCGCGGACCGGCGGCGCCTGAAGCAGGTCGTGTCGGACCTGGACATCCCCGACGGCATGGCGGTGATCGTGCGGACTGCCGGCAGCGAGCGGAGCAAGGCGGAGATCCGCCGCGACTACGAGTATCTGATAAGGCTCTGGGACCAGATCCGCGAAGAAACCCTGCAGTCGACCGCGCCGGCGTTGATCCATGAGGAAGCCAACCTCATGAAGCGGGCCATCCGCGACCTCTACGACCGGGACATGGAGGAGATCCTGGTCCAGGGCGAAGAGGGCTACAAGGCGGCCAAGAACTTCATGAAGAACCTCATGCCAAGCCACGCCCGCAAGGTGAAGCTCTACAAGGACGGGGGCGTCCCCCTGTTCCTCAAGCACAACGTCGAGAGCCAGCTGGACGCGATGCACAGCCCCTCGGTCCAGCTCAAGTCGGGCGGCTACATCGTGATCAACCCGACCGAGGCCCTGGTAGCCATCGACGTCAACTCGGGCAAGGCGACCCGCGAGCGCCACATCGAGGAAACCGCCCGAAACACCAACATCGAAGCCGCCGAGGAGGTGGCGCGGCAGCTTCGCCTGCGCGATCTCGCCGGCCTGATCGTGATCGATTTCATCGACATGGAGGAGCACCGCCACAACCGGGACGTCGAACGGCGCTTCAAGGAGGCGATGCGCCACGACCGGGCCCGGATCCAGCTCGGCCGCATCAGTCCCTTCGGGCTGCTCGAGATGTCGCGTCAGCGCCTGCGCCCCAGCCTGTTCGATACCTCCACCCAGCCGTGCAGCCGGTGTCACGGCACCGGCCGCCTCCGCACCGACGATTCGGCCGGTCAGCAGATCCTGCGCAGCCTGGAGGAGGAGGCGCTGCGCCGCGGCGGTGGCGAGCTGAACGTCGCGATGCCGCCGGACGTCGCGCTCCACCTGCTCAACGAACGCCGGCACCGCCTGGTCGAGATCGAACAGGAGTACGGCCTGCAGATTCGCGTCGAGAGTGACGGGTCGCTGGTGCCCCCGGAATTCAAGCTGGAGCGGCTCACCACCACGGAGTCGCCACGCCTGCCGGCCGAGGAGCTTCCGGAGGTCGCGGAAGAGGAAGACGGCCAGCGCCGACGCCGCGGCCGGCGCCGGCGCCGGCGCAAGGACGACGAGGCGCCAGCCGCGGCCAGCGAGGAGTCGGCCGCCGAGGAGTTCGAGACCGGCGCCGACGAGGATGCCGAGGACGGGATCGAGGCCTCCGACGAGGAGGAGCGGCGCAAGCCGCGCCGCCGGCGCGGCAAGCGGGGCGGCCGCCGGCGCGCCAAGCGCCGTAACGGCGAAGATCAGGAGAGCTCGGCCGAGGCGATGCCGGCCGAAGCCGGCGAGGAGGAAGCCGGCCAGCCGGTGATCGCGGAGACGGCCGCCGACGAGCTGGCCGACACGGAAGCGGCCGACACGGAAGCGGCCGATGCGCAAGCGGTGGATGGCGAGACCGAAGAGACGCCACCCAAGTCCCGCCGGCGCAGCCGGCCGCGGCGCGGCGCCAAAGCCGACACGAAGAGCGCGGAAGGGGCGCAGGCGGACGGTGGCGCGGAAAGCCCCGAGGACACCCCCGAGCCGGTGGTGGCGGGGGACGCCGAGGCGGCGCAGCCGGAGGACCGCGCACCGAAGCGGCCGCGACGTCGGACCCGGGCGAAGCCGCCGGCGTCGGCGGTCGAGGACGAGCCGTCGGCCGCACCGGCCATGGGGCAGGAACCGGATCAGCCCGCGGTGCCGCTGGCAGCCGCCACCCCCGAGGTCCGGCCGGCGGAGCCGGCGCTCGGCGAGGCCGAGATCCCGGGCGCCGGGCCGCAGCCCGACACGTCCCTGCCCCCGGCTGAGCAACCGCCAGCGGTCAGCGAGCCGCAGGACGACGAGGCGGATCGGCCGAAGCGCAAGGGCTGGTGGCAGCGCTGGAACTGAGGTTCAGTCGCCCCTTATCCAGCTCTCCAGGCGGTTGCTGGCCTCCGCCATGTCGGCTTCGCGGCCGGCGAAGGAGAACCTGACGAAGCGGTGGCCCCGCGCCGGGTCGAAGTCGACGCCCGGCGTCGCCGCGACGCCGGTCTCCGCCAGCATGCGGGCGCAGAACTCCCGGCTGTCGTTGGTCAGCGCGCCGACATCGGCATAGATGTAGAAGGCGCCGTCGGCCGGGGCGAGCCGGTCGAAGCCGGCCTTGGGAAGGCGATCGAGCAGCAGGGCGCGGTTGCGGGCGTAGGCGGCGACGTAAGCGTCCAACTCGTCGTGGCAGTCGAGCGCGGTCACGCCCGCGATCTGGGAAATGGTCGGCGGGGAAATGAAGAAATTCTGCGACAGGCACTCGATCGGCCGCCGTAGCGCCTCGGGCACGATCATCCAGCCGAGTCGCCAGCCGGTCATGGAGAAGTACTTCGAGAAGCTGTTGATGACCACGGCCTCATCGCTCAGTTCGGCGGCGCAGACCGGTTCCCTGCCGTAGCTGATGCCATGATAGATCTCGTCGGAAATTAGGCGCACGCCCCGCTCGGCGCAGTAATCGACCAGAGCGCTCAGTTCCTCGCGCGACAGCATGGTGCCGGTCGGATTGGACGGGCTGGCGATGATCAGGCCGTCGAGCGGGCCGTCGACACGGTCGAGCAGGTCCGGCGTCGGCTGAAAGCGATGCTCGGCATCGGTCTCCAGGAGTACGGACTCGACCCCTAGAGCGTGCAGGATGTTCCGGTAGGCCGGGTAACCCGGCGCCGCCAGGGCGACCCGGTCGCCCGCATCGAACGCGGACAGGAACGTCAGGAGGAACCCGCCCGACGATCCGGTGGTCACGACCACGCGTTCGGCCGGCAGGTCCAGCCCGTAGACACGCCGGTAGTGCTCGACGATCGCCCGACGCAGGGGCGGCGTGCCGAGGGCGACGGTATAGCCCATGAGATCGGCGTCCAGCGCCTGCTTGGCGGCCTCCAGAACCCGCCTCGGAGCCGGGGTGCCCGGCTGCCCGACTTCCAGATGCAGAACGTGGTCGCCGGCCTGCTCGCGTTCGGCGGCGGCCTGCATCACGTCCATCACGATGAAGGGCGGTACGCCCCCGCGGGAAGAAACTTTCAGGGCCATGCGCCGCCTCCGGAGTTTTGGGTCACTGGGCCCGGATCGTGACGCCCCGGCCGCGCGGGTCCGAGGCGACGCTGCAGCCGTCGTCGCTGTCGGCGACGCCGTCCGGGCACTGCAGGGCGTTGACCCGGCCAAGTTCCGCCGCCTCGACGACCCGGTATCCCCGCGCACGCAGCAGACCCACGGCGCTAGGGGCGGTTCCAGGTTCAAAGAACACCGCCCGCTCGGTCGCGCTGAAGTGGAGACGCGGCGCCGCGACCGCGGCATCGAGCGGCTGGCCATCGCCGATGTGGGCCAGGAGCACGCGGACCAGGGCGTTCACCGCGGGCGATCCGCCTGCCGCGGCGACCGCGAGGTGGGTGTCGCCGTCCCTGGGGTCGGCCAAGAGCGCGATGCTCGGCATGAAGTTTCGAGTCGCCGCGGTGGTCGGACGGCCCGGCAGGACCAGACCCATGCCGCCGACCGCCCGCCCGGCTCCGAACAGGCCGTTCATCGTGGTGCCGCAGGCGACCGCGTCACCCCATCGATCCGCGATCACGAATGAGGCGCCGTCGCTCGGGGGCGCCCGCCAGGGCTCGAGCCGCGCGGCGCCGTTGGTCGGCCCGATCACCGGCGCGCTTCTGGTCTGCAGCAGGGTCTGCAGCCGCTCCCGGTTGAGCAGCCCCGCCACCTCGCCTTCGCCAAAGGGATCCGACCCGCCGGCGCGTTGCCAGCGGCGTACCTCGGCGTAGGCCAAGTCCGCGGCCTCGACGAAGATGCCGGGGCGCTGCTCGGGAGGAAGCGTGGGATAGGCGCGGATGTCGTTCAGCAGGCGCCACATCGTCGCCGCAACGGCCCCGTCGGCGCCGATCGGCAGGGAGAAATAGAGCCGCCGGTCGCCGATCGCCAGGGCATTCGCCTCGGAAGTGAGCGGCAGGGCGGCCCGAAGCTCCTCGATCGTCATGACATGCCCACTCTCCGCCGCCGCGGCCGCGAGCAGGGCCGGGAAAGCCCCGGCGTGGAAATAGGCGGCGCCCTGGGTCCGCACGCCGGAGATCACGGTAGAGACCTCGATCTGAGACAGGTAGTCGCCCTGTCGCGGCAGCGCCCCGGACTTCGTCACGAAGAGCCGCGACATCAACGGATCGCGCCGGATCACCTCGGCGCTTCGCGCCAGATCCCGGGCGAAGGCCTCGCTCACCACGTGACCCTGACGGGCGAGGCGCTCGGCCGGCTCGATCAGCGGTCCCCAGCGGACACGGCCGTGCCGGGCATGCAGAATCGCCAGGGCCCGCACGGTACGCGGCAGGGCGGCACCCTGCGTCCCCGCGCGCGGCAGGAACTCGAAGACTTCCGCTGTTCTGCGTTCGTTCGAGTAGACGAGACAGACACCGCCCCCGAGGAGCCCGACCCGCGACGGCATGGTCACGGTCATGGTGAAGAAGCTGGCAACCGCGGCATCAGCGGCGTTGGCGCCGTTGCTCAAGAGATCGCGGGCGATCAGGGCGGCGTGCGGCTCGTCGACCGCCACCATCCCGGCGAACCCGTCGACCGCCTGCAGGTCGACGAAGCCTTCCGGCTCGGGATTGCACCCCCAGGCCAGAAGGAGCCACAACACCACCGCCGGAAGGAGAGCGGAGTTTCGTTGAATTGGCCCTTGGCCACGGCTACCTTTAGGAAACACTTGGAATGGGCCCCCGATGAACCGTCCAGTCGCCTGGATCTTGCTGCTCCTGCTCTTCGCGTTGAGCCTGCCCGTACCGGCCGACGCGCGCGGGAGGATCATCCGCGATGCCGAGATCGAGACCACCGTCCGAGACTACGCCACGCCGCTGCTGCAAGCCGCAGGTATCACGCCGTCCAGCGTCAAGTTCTACCTGATCGACAATCGCAGCCTCAACGCTTTCGTCACCGGCGGCAACAGGATGTTCCTCCACACCGGCCTCTTGATGCGCGCCGAAAACCCTCAGCAGGTCCAGGGCGTGATCGCCCACGAAATCGGCCACATCGTCGGCGGCCACATCGTTGGCCGTATCGAAGAGATGCGCAACGCCCAAATCAAGTCTCTCGTCTCCTATCTGCTGGGCATCGGGCTCGCCGTGGGCTCAGGTCGCCCAGAGGCGGCTCCGGCGGTCATCAGAGGCGGCCAGGACGTCGCGCTCCAGGGGTTGCTGTCCTTCTCGCGCGGTCAGGAGCAGGCGGCCGACCAGACCGCGGTGCGCCTGCTGAAATCAATCAGGCAGCCCCCGCTCGGCCTGCTCGAGTTCATGCAGTACCTCGAGGATCAGGAGATCCTGCTGGGCGCGAACCAGGACCCCTATCTCCGGACCCACCCCCTGACCCGCGACCGTATCGCGTTCATGGAGAACGCGCAGAGCAAGTCGCGGTACGCCAACGCCAGAGAACCACAAGATCTTGTGGTCCGGCACGATCGCATGCGGGCGAAACTGACCGGCTTCCTGGAAGCGCCGGGCCGGGTGTTCCAGGTCTATCCTGAGGACGACACCAGTGTCCCGGCCCGCTACGCCCATGCGATCGTCTACTTCCTGCGCGGCGAGCTGAGCCTGGCGCTTCCGCTGATCGACGGGCTGATCGCGGAGTATCCCGGCGACCCCTTCTTCCACGAGCTCAAGGGGCAGATGCTGTTCGAGAACGGCCGGCTCGAGGAAGCGCTGCCGGAGTACGAAGAGGCCGTGCGCCTCCTGCCGGGATCGCCCCAGCTGCTTCTCTCCCTGGCACACCTTGAGATAGAACTAAACAGGCCAGACCTCAACGAGAGATCGCTGAAACATCTGAACGCCGTGCTGCAGCAGGAACCGCGCAACGGTATGGCGTGGCGCCTCGCCTCGACCTCCTACGGCAGGCTTGGCGACAAGGGCATGACGTCCCTGGCCCTGGCCGAGGCCGCCTTCTCGCGCGGCGGCTTCGGCGAAGCCCACCAGCGCGCCAGCCGGGCCCAGCAGCTTCTGACCGAGTACTCGCCGAGCTGGCTGCGCGCCCAGGACCTGGCCAACGAGGCCAAGCGGCTGGAAACCAAGCGCAGGAACCGCTGACCCCAGGGCGCCCGCCCCGGGCGCGTGCCAAACGCCCAGGGAACCGCTATAATCCCCCACCCGCCTCCCTTACCGACCAAGGAATACTCATGGTTGCACAATTGAGTTCGCGAGCCGCTCTCTCCGCCGCAGCCTTGCTGCTGATCGCCTCGGTCTTCGGGTCCGCCGGCGCCGAGGAGCGGCGCTTCGATGCAGCCGATCAAGATGAAATCCGCGAGATCGTGCGGGAGTACCTGATTGAGCATCCCGAGGTCATCGTCGAGGCGATCAACGTCTATCAGGAACGTCAGAGGGTCGCCGCCAAGGAACGCCAGCAGCAGGCGGTCGTCGCCTTGCAGTCGGCCTTGGCCGAAGATCCCGATGCCCCCGTCCTCGGCAACCCGGACGGGGACGTGATGGTCGTGGAGTTCTTCGACTACAACTGCGGCTACTGCAAGACGGTCGCCGAGGGCATCCGCCAGACCATCGCCGAGGACCCCGGCATACGTCTCGTGATGAAGGAGTTCCCGATCCTGGGACCCGATTCGCAGTTCGCGGCCCGCGCGGCGCTCGCCGCCGCCGAGCAGGATCGCTACGAGGAGCTCCACTTCGCGCTCATGACCGCGCCCGGCCGCTTGAATCAGCAGAAGGTCATGTCAGTGGCGGGTAGCCTCGGCCTGGACCTCGACAAGCTGCGGCGGGACATGAACAAGCCGGAGGTCGACGCCGCCCTGCGCCGTAACTTCGAGCTCGCCGAAGGCCTCGAGATCACCGGCACGCCGGCCTTCGTGATCGGCAGCCAGGTGTTTCCGGGCGCGCTCAACATGGAGACGCTACGCCAGGTGGTCGCCGAAGCGCGGGCCAACCCCAGCTGAGCCGCCGAGCAGCGCGGGAATGGCGCTCTTGGCCGTCCCCGGCCACTTTACGGCCGGCGCGTCGTTGCGCCGGCGCGCGTCGGCATGCTACCGCTAGCGCCCGTGATTCGAGACCAACGACCTTGGTGAGGCACGAGCGTGGCGAAAGCCCCGGCGGTCCTGATCCTGAACGGCCCCAACCTCAACTTGCTCGGCACCCGCGAGCCCGCGACCTATGGCCACGTCAGCCTCGCGGATATCGAGAAGGCCTGCCGGGCGCAAGCGGCCACGCTGGGGTTGACGGTGGAGTTTCGCCAGTCGAACAGCGAAGGCACGCTGGTCGATTGGATTCAGGAATCGGCCGGCAAGTACCAGGGTATCCTGATCAACCCCGCGGCCTACAGCCACACCTCGGTGGCGATCCTAGACGCCCTCTCGGCCTTGGAACTGCCGGTAGTCGAGGTCCATCTGTCCAACATCCACAAACGCGAAGCCTTCCGCCACCACTCTTACGTGTCCCGTGTGGCTTGGGGGGTCATCTGCGGCTTCGGCGCCGATAGCTATCGCCTGGGCCTGACGGCGCTCGCCACCTTGCTGGTAGAGGAACAAGAAACCTGATGTCGAAACTCGAACTGGACGAAGAACTGGTGCGCAGGCTCTCGGCGCTCCTGGACGAGGGCGGTCTGTCGGAGATCGAATACGAGACCGGCGGCCACCGAATCCGAGTTGCCCGCGCCCTTCAGGCCGCGGCCCTCGCGCCGGCGGCTGCGGCACCTGTCGCGGTGCCCGCCCAGAGCGGTGGCGGAGAGGCCGTCGGCGACCCGATTCCGGCCGGCGCCGTCACCGCGCCCATGGTTGGCACGGTCTACGTGGCGGGCGAGCCGGGCGCAGCGCCTTTCGTCAAGGTCGGCGACACGGTTTCGGAAGGTCAGACCCTGGTGATCATCGAGGCCATGAAGGTGATGAACCAGATTCCGAGCCCCCGTTCCGGCCGGGTCAGCCAGATCCTGATCCAGGATGGCCAGCCGATCGAGTACGGCGAGCCGCTCATGGTCATCGAATAGCCCTTCCCTAAAGACCATGTTTGAAAAAGTCCTGATCGCCAATCGCGGCGAGATCGCCCTGAGGATCCACCGGGCCTGCCGGGAAATGGGCATCCAGACCGTCGCCGTCCACTCCACCGCCGACGCCGACGCGATGCACGTGCGCCTGGCCGACGAAAGCGTCTGCATCGGGCCGCCGCCCGGGGCCCAGAGCTACCTCAACATCCCCGCAATCCTTTCGGCCGCCCAGATCACCGGCGCTGAGGCGATCCACCCCGGCCTGGGCTTCCTGTCGGAGAACGCGAACTTCGCCCAGATGGTCGAGGAGCACAATCTGGTCTTCATCGGCCCGCGATCGGAGCACATCGCCTTGATGGGCGACAAGGTGGCGGCCAAGAAGACCGCCCAGGACCTGGGCCTGCCGGTGGTGCCCGGCTCGGAAGGCGCACTGGAGAGCCGCGAGGCGGCCAAGGCCACGGCGCAGGAAATCGGCTATCCGGTCCTGATCAAGGCCTCGGCAGGCGGCGGCGGCCGCGGCATGAAGGTGGCGCGGGACGAGGACTCGGTGGTCACCGCCTTCGACCTGGCGCGGAGCGAGGCCAAGGCGGCCTTCGGCAACGACGAGGTCTACATGGAGAAGTACCTCGGTCGGCCGCGCCATATCGAGGTCCAGCTGCTGGCCGACGGCCAGGGCAACGTGATCCACCTGGGCGAGCGGGACTGCTCCATGCAGCGGCGCCATCAGAAACTGATCGAGGAGGCGCCCTCGCCCGCCCTCAACTCGGAGGAGCGGGCCAAGATCGGCAAGCTCGTGACCAAGTCGATCGGGAAGATGGGCTACCAGAACGCCGGCACCGTCGAATTCCTCTACGAGGACGGCAAGTTCTACTTCATCGAGATGAACACCCGGCTCCAGGTCGAGCACCCGATCTCGGAGGCGATCACCGGGGTCGACGTGGTGCGCGAGCAGATCCGCATCGCCGCCGGCATGCCGATGAGCATCAAGCAGAAGGACATCACCTTCGAGGGCCACGCCATCGAGTGCCGGATCAACGCCGAAGATCCCGAGACCTTCGTGCCCTCGCCCGGCCGGGTCACCGACTACCACGCCCCCGGCGGGCTGGGAGTCCGGGTCGATTCAGGGCTCTACGCCGGCTACCGCGTCCCGCCGCACTACGACAGTCTGATCGCCAAGCTGATCGTCCATGGCCAGACCCGAAACGAGTGCCTGATGCGCCTGCGCCGCGCCCTCGAGGAGTTCGTGGTCGAGGGCATCAACACCACCATACCCCTGCACCAACGGCTGATTGCCGATAGCGATTTTATTAACGGCGACTACGATATCCACTGGCTAGAACGCTACATGCAGGGCGGCTGAGGCCCCGAGGGGGCGCCGACCGGGACGCGCCTTGCCGGGGCGCGCCGGCGAGCCATTTTTCGATTCCAATAGGGTACTTCCCTGCTACCCTTGTACAGTGTGCGGACCCGGTAGCGAGGACGATGGAGCTCAAACCCGAATTGCTCTTGAGGGCCTATGCCGTGGGCATCTTCCCAATGGCGGAAAGCCGCCACGACGAGGAGATTCACTGGATAGACCCGGACTACCGGGGGGTCCTGCCGCTCGACAAGGTCCATGTGCCGCGCAAGCTGCGCAAGATCCTGCGCCGCGGCTGCTTCGACGTCCGCTGCAATTCGGCTTTCCCCGAGGTCATCAAGGGCTGCGCCACGCCCGCGCCGAGCCGGCGCGACACCTGGATCAATCCGACGATCGAGCGGCTATACTGCGACCTCCATGCCATGGGCTTCGCCCACTCGATCGAATGCTGGCAGGAGGCGCGGCTGGTCGGCGGCCTCTACGGCGTCAGCCTGGGCTCCGCTTTCTTCGGTGAATCCATGTTCAGCCACGTCGACAACGCCAGCAAGGTCGCGCTCATTCACCTGGTCGCCCGCCTGCGCAAGGGCGGCTTCACGCTGCTCGACACCCAATTCGAGACGCCCCATCTCCGCCAGTTCGGGGTGGTCGAGGTTCCGCGGGAGGAATACCGCGAAGCGCTGGGCCGCGCCGTGCGCAAGCCCGCTCAGTTGCCCTCGGAGTTTACCGCCTCAGAGATGGAGGCGTTCCTGCAGTCGATCACCCAGACGTCGTAGACCGGGTGCTCGACGGCCGACAGCGCCGGCGAGGACGCGAACATCCACCCGGTGAACAGCGGGGCCGGTTCCGAGTCGGGCCGAGCATCTAGAATCTCGAGGAAAGCCGCACTTTCCGGGGTTTCCTCAGGCGGCCTCTTGTTGCAGGCCCGCACCGTGATCTCGAAGGTGCCGAAACGGACCAGCTCGCCGACCGGCGCCTCGAAGGTCGAAATGCGCGCGGTAATCTTGTCCAGGCCCTGAAGCAGCGCGACGTTGAGGTAGCCGTGCTCGCTGGCGGCGCGCACCGGGGCCGCTGCGATCAGCAGGATCGATAGGTTGAGGGCCAGACGGGTCAGGCGCAGCAGCATAGGGTCAGGGCTCAGCCTTCTGCGGATAGGGGTTCTCGAGCGAGTCGACGAGCATGCGCAGCACGGTGCGGAACTGGCTTTCGTCGCAGCCGATCAGGACGGCGTCCTCAAGGGCGTCCTGGGCCAGTTCCCGGATCTCCTCGAGGTTCTCGTTCAACACCTTGATCTTTTCCCGGCACGAAACAGGTACCCCGTCCGGCTGCAGCCACGTCGGGAAGTCCAGCTTGCTTTCCTCGCGCTTCTCCACGGTGCCTCCGAGTTCGATTTGGGCCGGGAAATCCTAAGATTCAACAAAGGACCCGAAATGTCTTACGAGTTCGGGCTCGACCCCGCAAGCCGCGCCGGGTCAGGCGGGCTTGAGGGCGCGGAAACGCAGCCGCACGTAGTCGGCCCGCCAGCGGCCCTCCCGATCCCGGAGGTCCTCGCGGAGCAGGTCACTGACCTCTTGCAGCAGCGCCGGCTGTTCGGCCTCGGGCACAGCGGTCAGGAAGCTCTTGGCGAAGATCCCGAGCCAGTCGGTCATCGCTTCCGGCAGGTCGGTCGGGCGGGAGAAGAGATCGATGTCAGTCACCGAGAAACCGACCGCTTCCAGGCGCCACTTGTAGTCTTCCGCGGTGGGAAAGTACCAGGGATTGAGCGCCTCGCCGTCGATTCCCCGGCGGCCGACGGCGGTCATCAGGGCGCCCACGATCAGCTTGACGTTGCCGTCGCCGCCCATCTCGCCGACGAAACGGCCGCCCGGCTTGAGGGCGCGCCACACGCCGCGGATCACGGCGTCGGGGTCGCGCATCCAATGCAGGGCGGCGTTGGAGAAGACCGCGTCGAAGCGTCCGTCAAAGCCGAGCGCTGCGCCGTCGGCGACCTCGGCGCTCAAGCCGCGCGCGCGGGCGGCCGCGACCTGGTCCTCACTGGCATCGACCCCCAGCACCTCACAGCCGGCCGCGACCAGCTTCTCGGTCAAGGCGCCCTCGCCGCAACCCAGGTCGAGAATGCGCTCCCCGGGCCTCGGTCCAAGAAGCCCGAGGACCGGAGCGCCGAGATCGCTTACGAAGCCAGCGCCTTCGGCGTAGCGCTTCGGGTCCCAGGACTGCGCCGGACCCGGCCCGCGCGCCGTCATCTCCCGCCGGCCGCGGCGCTCACTGCGTCGAGCCCTGGTTATCCGCCGCCGACAGAACCAGCTTTTTCAGCAGGTCGACCAGATTGATCGCGCCCTGGGTGTGCTGGAAGTGCCCGCCTGCCAGGATCGTGTCTTCCTCGCCGCCGATTCCGATCTCGATGTAGTTCTCGCCGAGCAGGCTGTTGGGAATGATCCGCACGGAGCTGTCGCTGGGCAGCTCGATATCGTCTGAGATCGTCATGGTGATAGTGGCCCGGAAGGTCATCGGGTCCAGGTTCTGGCCGACCACGCTGCCGACCTTGACCCCGGCGAGGCGGACGTCGCTGCCGATCTCCAGACCCGAGGCGTCGTTGAACTCGGCGGTCAAGGTGTAGCCGTCGTTGGCGCTTAGCCCGCTGGTGCGGAAGGCGAACACGATGAAGGAGATGGCGACGAAGAGAACCACCGCCCCCATGACGGTCTCGATCACGTTTCGTCTCACGGTGCAGCCTCCTTGGCGGGTCTCGGGCGGTGCGGCCGCCGGCCTTCAGTCACTGCCGGCGCCGCCGAAAATCGCCGTGCCTATGGCGTCGATGATGTTGGTCGAGTCCACGGTGCGCTCGATCCGGCCGCCGGAGGGGATTGGTTCCTCCGACTTTCCGGGCTCGAGCCAGATGACGCTGCGGTCGAGCAGGCCCTTGGTAACGATGCTCGCCTCGGTATCGGCCGGAAGGACGAAGCGAGGATCGATGTCGAGGGTCAGGATGGCCGCGAAGATCTCGGTGTCGAGCCGCCGGTCCACCACCTGCCCGATCCGCAACCCAGCCATGTGGACTTCCGTGCCGACATTCACGCCGGAGATGTCGAGAAACTCCGCCTCGACTTGGTAACCGCTATTCGACTTGACGCCGCTCGAGCTGAAGGCCGTGGCGATGAAGAGGACGGCGACGGCCAGCGTCGCGCCGCCCAAGGCAACCTCGATCTTCTGCTTCGATCTACCCAGCATGTGCGCGTCCGTTCGCGCTCAGTCCGGGGTCCAGGGTTCGTAGTCCCCGGTGGCCGAGGCCCTGCGGCCGCCGCTCAGGACGTGGCCGGGCGGGCGATAGGCCTCCTCCGTGCCGGTCAGGTTGGGCTGGTGCTCGCGCTGCCAGGGCCGGCGCGGCGGTCCGCCCTCCGGCGGCGGCTCGTCGGTGGTGTGGTGCAGCCAGGCATGCCATTCGGCCGGCACGCGGCTCGCTTCCACATCGACCTTGTACATCACCCAGCGCCGCTCCTTGCGAAGGCTGTCACGGTGCACGCGCCCGCCGCCCTTCTCGCGAAAGTACCGGTTGCCTTCCGCGTCGCGTCCGACCTCCTCGCCTCTCAGCCAAGTATAAAGACGCGTTCCCAAGGTTACTCCGGGCATCGAAGACCTCCGCCGCCGAATCAGCGCGGCGACTATTGCACCTCGCAGGGCGCTCGTCCAGTGGGCTGACTTCGCCCCCAGGCCCTCCTGGACAAGGCGGGCGACCGGCGACTACAACCCTCTTCCCATGACAGATTTCTGGCGCGATTCCGGCTATCACCTGCTGCAGCCCTCGGCGGACCGCCGGCTCGCGGTGACCGACGACTTTCTGCGGGCCTACTTCATGCGGCCGGAGGTGCGGCCCGTCGAGGAGTCTTGCGCGGCCGAGCGGGCGCTCCACGAAAGCCTGATCCGGAACCCGCGCGAGGCGGTCTCGCCGGAGCGGCTCGCCGCCCTGGCGGACCCGGACGCGCGCGACAACTACCGCGTCGTGCTCGACTTCCGCGACCGCCTGGTCCAGGCGGGCACGGTCGAAGACTGCTATCTCGGCCTCTTCCTCGAGGGCGGCGCGGTCCCGGTTCCGCCGCTCTTCCTGGATCACATGGTCCACGTGGTGTTGCGGCACCTGCTCGATCGGACCGAGGATCCCTTCCGTGCCCGCGCGGCGGAACTGCTGTTCCGCGAGCAGCGCGTCACGATCAGGGACGAGGCGATCGTGAGCGCCGACGCCGAGACCGTCGAGCGCCTCGCTAGGACCGGGGGCTTCGGCCGCCTGGGCGAGCTGGTCGCCGAGGCCCAGACGCCGCTGCGCGGCGCCGAGCTCGACGTGCTGAACGAGCAGAACGCCGGGATCTACTGGAACCGCGACCAGCTCTACGACACCGCCCTCGTGCTCAACTTCGCCGGCGAAGGCCTCGACGCCCTCTGCCGCGTGCTGGAAAGCTGGATCGGGCACTTCCTGGACATCGAGGTCTCGATCCAGCCGGTGCAGAAGATCAGCGACGAGCGTTGGGTCTGGCACCTGGGGCTGGACGCCGAGGGCACCGCCCTGCTGAACGACCTCTATAACGGCGTGGACGTCGGCGGGGACCGGATGAAGCGCCTACTCTCGCTATTTCGGCTCGATTTCAACGACCCCAGCGTCATGCTGCGCGAAGTGGCCGGGCGCCCGGTCTATCTCGCCATGGCCATGACCGAAGAGGGTAGCCTGCGTCTCAAGCCCCAAAACCTCCTGGTCAACCTGCCGCTCGGGCCGCGCGCCTGACGCGCTGCCGCCTCGGCGCGCGGCCCTCGGGCTCTCGGATGCCTGGGCCTTATTGGATGGCGGTCGGTTCGAACACGCCGAAGGCCCACATCGCGCCGACGATGACGATGAAGGCCGCGACGGTGGCGCCGGTCCAGATCGCCGACTTTTTGGTATCCTCTCTCATGATTCTCACCTCAGAGTCAGTTCGAGGGATTGCCGGGAGTCTGACCTCTCGGCGCCGGACCGGGTTATGCAAATCCCGCAAAGCGTCGATCGCGAGCCATGCCTCCCGGGTATGGCGCGGCGGCCCTGCCCGCCGTCTCGGCGACCGCCGGCGTGGGGCAAATCCCGCGGTGCCCGGACCCTCGATGTCGTGTAAACTCTTGGGACGGCAGGGTCTCTCATCCCTGCGCGGCGGGCATGAAGGGGCTCGGGACGGCTATGGGTGCTTCGCTGAAGAAACTTCGTTCGGCCATGCAGGCCGCCGAAAGGCGGGCGGCGGCCGACGAACGCGCGGCTGCCCAAGACGAGCGGGGCCGCGGTCTGCGCCGGCTGTTGCGGGGGCTGCAGCTGGTCCTGCTCTCCGTCAGCTGGGGCGGTCTCGCCGGGCTGGTCTGGTACCACGCGGAGATCGCGCGCGGCCCTCTGGAAGGATGGCCGCGGACCCTGGCCGAGGTGATCGGGCTGCCGGCCGAGACGGCGCCGCCACTGCGCCTGTCGAAGCTGGTGGCGCCGCCCGAGGCCACGGCCATAGAGGTCTCTTTCGCGCCCGGCTCCGACCGCCTGAGCCGGGACGCCAAGCGGCGCCTGGCCAACTTCGGACTGGCGCTCAAGGGCCCGGCCTACCGGGATCGAAGGATTCGCGTCATCGGCCACGCCGATTCCGCGGGCCCGGCGGACTTTAATCTGGCCCTGTCACAGCGCCGCGCCGCGCGGGTCCGGGACTTCCTGGTACGAGAGAGCGGCCTGAGCCCGGCGCGCCTGCTGGCGGTCGGCCGGGGGGAAGCCGCACCGCTCGATCCGTCGAGGCCCGACACGCCGGCCAACCGCCGGGTGCAGATCGTCCTGGAGGCCGGGCCCGCAAGCTGGGGTTCCGCGCGTTCGGCGCAGGGGCGGGCTGTCCAATGAGCGATTCGGGAGGGGGCTACCGGGGAAAGCGGTCGTTGTAGCGACGGCTCTCTTCATCGAACATGAAGGTCAGCAAGGCGTAGCGCCGACCCCAGGTCACCGGCGTCGCCTCGTGCAGCAGTGAGCAGGAGAAGATGACAGCGTCGCCAAGGCCGGGCGCGTAGAGATCTGGCCCGAATTCGGGAAACCGCAGCGCGCCGCCTTCATAGTCGCCAGTGTTGAGATTCAAGGTCATGGCGAAACGCCGGTGAGCCTGGGGTTTGGTCAGGTTGTCCCGGTGCGCCCTGAAGAAGCCGCCTTCTTCGCTGTCGTAGCGCACCACCTTGTATTCCTCGACGCCGGTGACTTGCCGGGTGAAAGCCTTGGCGATCGCCGGCAGGACGCGGCGGCCCAGCCGGCGCTGGATACCGTCGACCAGCACCGGATCCTCGACCAGGAAGTCGCGGCGGACTTTGTGCGACTGGTCGATCACCGCCGCAGCTTCGCCCGGTCGTCCCTCGGCTTGATAGACACCCGTAACGACTCCGCCATGCCGTTCGAAGGCGTCGATCAGGGTCCGGCAGAACTCGGGCTCGAAGACGCGCGGCACAAGCAGCACCGGGGCGAAAGCGCCGAGGTTCCGCGGCTCGGGCGTCGGCTGAGCGCGCAGGAACTCCAGCGCCGCCTCGGCCGGATCGGCCACGTCAGATCCCGACAGGATACGCAGGATACGCCAGTCGACGTCGCCGACAACGGCGGTCAGAGCGCCCTGGGCCGCAGCGGTCGTGGCCCCGACGCCGCGGGCCACCATGGCCTCGACATCCGACATTAGCGAGAAAGGCAGACCGGCCTCTGCGACGAAGCGGGCGTTCCGCTCCGGCGTGCAGTTGGTGATCGCGAACAGGCAGGCCATAGGACTTAGGTCTTCGAGCCGCCGCGCGAAGCTCTCGAGCCCGGCCCGGCAGGCCGGCAGAAACGGATCGGGACAGAGCAGCAGAACCGGCCTGCGGGCATCGACGTTTAGGGCGAACTGGACCAGCTCGCCGCGCTCGTTGGGCAGCAGCATATCGGGCAGCGTGTCGCCTTCGACCAGGGGCACCTGCCCCGCGCCGGGCGCGCTCCTCGGTTCGGCCCCTGCCCCACTCATGGCTCTGTCAATCCGCCTTCCCGTGTCTCGACCCGGCAACCTAGGAGACCGCTCGTGGTTTTGGCAAGCCGCGGTTGTCGCCGGGCGTGCCCGGCATCAAGCCCCCACGACGTTGTGCTCCGGGCCGTAGGGAAACCCGGTGATGTTGCGGTTGCCGTCCTCGGTCACGATCAGGATGTCGTGCTCGCGGTAGCCGCCGGCGCCTGGCTGGCCCTCGGGCAGCATGATCATGGGCTCCATGGAGACCACCATGCCGGGCTCGAGCACCGTCTCGATGTCTTCGCGCAGCTCGAGCCCGGCCTCGCGGCCGTAGTAGTGGCACAGCACGCCGAAGGAATGACCATAGCCGAAGGTGCGGAACTGCAGCAGGTCGTGCTCGAGATAGATCTCGTTCAGCGCGCGGGCAATATCGCAGCAGCGGGCACCGGGCTTGATCAGCGACTGACCGGCTTCATGGACCTTGCAGTTGACTTCCCAGAGGTGCTGGTGGGCCCCGGAGCAGGTCTCGGCGAAGAGCGTCCGTTCGAGCGCGACGTAGTAGCCCGCTACCATAGGAAAGCAGTTCAGGCTGAGGATATCGCCCCGTTCGATCTTCCGGCTGGTAACCGGGTTGTGCGCCCCGTCGGTGTTGATGCCGGACTGGAACCAAGTCCAGGTGTCCATCAGCTCGGCGTGCGGCCAGGTCTTGGCGATCTCGCGCACCATGGCCCGGGTGGCGTGCAGCGCCACCTCGTGCTCGCCGGTCCCGACCCTGATCGCCTCGACGCAGGCGGCACCGCCCACATCGGCGATCCGGGCCATCTCCGTGATGTGGGCAATCTCCTCGTCCGACTTGATCATGCGCATCCGCATGGCGGGCTCGGCGATATCGACGCAGCGGGTATTGGGCAAGGCGGCCTGCAGCTTGTCGGCCATCTGAAGGCTCATGTGATCGCGCTCGACGCCCAGGGTCCCGCCGTCCTTGACCAGCTTCTGGACCGCGCGGAAGTAGTTGTCCCGCTGCCAGTCGGTAAAGACGACGTTGTCGCCGAAGCTGCGCCGCCAGGGCTGACCGCCGTCGATGTTGGCGGAGATCGTGGTCGCGGCGTTCTGCGTCACGACGAGGCCGTAAGGGCGGCCGAAGGAGCAGTAGAGGAAGTCGCTGTAGTAGCAGATATTGTGGTAGGACGTGAAAAGCACCGCGTCCATGCCGGACTCGGCCATGCGCTGGAGCAGGCCGTCCAGCCGCCGCGTCATCTCGGCGTCGGAGAAGGTGCCCTTCGCCTTGCCGCCGTTGCGGATCGTCATCACCTGAGGCATTTCCATTTCGTCGGGTCCCCTTGTCGCCGGGCCCGTCTCCCGCGGGCCTCATACCGCGGGACTTAAGGCACTCGGCCCGTGCTGCGCAACGGCAAATTGACCTGAAGGCCATCCATCGGCGAGGCCGAGGCGAGACGAACCGGGTCTTGTTCTTGGGAGGCGCCCGAGCCGGTCAGTCGAAACCGAACAGCGACCAGAAGGAGCGCTCCTTCTGGTCCTCGGCGGACGCGGATACCTGGGTCTTGGGCGCCACGCCATCGCGCTTGGCGTAGCGCGGCACGTGGCCGTAGGCGACATCGGCCAAGGTGGGCGCCTCCTGGTCGAGGCGCAGGCGGTAGACCCAGAGATTGGTCACCACGTGCTTGACGAACTCTCGGGTCTCGCGGACCGGTATGCTCTCGATGAAGACCAGCGGGTCCGTGTGATTGATCCGCCGGTTCCAGCTGCGCAGGTTTCCGGGCCCGCCGTTGTAGGCCGTGGCCACACGAAAGATGTCGCGGTCGATGTAGGGATACTTCATGAGCTGCGACAGGTAGCGCTGGCCCAGCTCCATGTTGAGCTCCGGATTGTAGAGCTTAGCCCGCTCGGCGCCCTGGAAGCGGTAGCCGCGCGCCAGGCCGCGCGCCGTGCTGGGCAGGAGCTGCATCAGCCCGCGGGCGCCGTCGCGGCTGCGGGCGTAACGCTTGAACTGGGATTCCTGCCGGATCACCCCGAAGATCAGCGCGCGGTCCAGCTTGAAGCCGTTCCTGGGCTTCCAGGGCGGTATCGGGTAGAGCGCCGCGTCGAGCGGCGTCTTGTCCCAACTGCCCTCCTTTCCGGACGCCAACCGCAAGGAGATCCTCAGCGAGAGCGCCGGCAGGCTGGCCTCCTCCGCGACCGCCATGATGGCCTCCGCCACGGCCGGCTCGCGCCAGCCTTCGAGGACGTTCAGCTCTTTCTCGACGCGCCGGTGATCGCCGAGCTTGAG